>JAJFMM010000084.1 GCA_021772165.1 Chlamydiota bacterium
AAATTTGCGATCCGGCGTCTTTCATGCTGAAGTAGAGATGACCGGAGGCTTGTGCTTTGAAATTGCTGATCTCACCACGTACTGAAAGGCCACGGAAATTAGGCTCTAAGACAGAGCGTATGGAAGAGGTAAGTTCAGAAACTGAGACGACAGTTGTGGATTGCATAGCGTGCCATGCTACCCAATCAGAGTTAAAAAGGCTATTCCTTGTTTTTAAACAAAATACGCGGCGAAACTTTGGAGACTTTTTCTGTGCTGTTGTTGACGTGCTCTTCAAAGGTTATGGAAGAGTTCTCTTTTCTGTGAGAATCGATCAGATCTCCCATCTGAGCTCCTTCTAACGGAAGAATATTAGGACCTTTCACGGGAAAAAGCCTCGCAGAACCATTCGGCTTCGGTTCATGCATTCTCCACTCGCGCATCGCATCGGAAGAGTTACTCTTTATTCGGAAGGTACCGTTTTTATCCGGTTTGATCTTTTCATCACGAATTCTTTTAGGATCCCTTTCAGCTGACCCCAAAACAAGTGAATGATACGGCTTGCCTCTCTTCAGATCTTTTTCCAGTTTTTTCAATTTACTATTGGGATCGCCATCCGATTTTGTGTTTTTGTCGACAAAGCTCGGTTTGTGATAGTCGCATGGACTTTCGAGAGAGAGGAAAGCCAGGTTGCTGATCTCGCGCAAGATGGGGCTATCGGGGCTGCTCAGAACCTGCATCCGGCCCGAAGAGGGGGGAGAGCTAGGGGGTGTGGCCGCTATAACTTGATTTTCTGTTGATGAAGGAGTGATAGTCATAATGCAATTAAATCCTTTGATTAATACCATTATTATAAACAATAGTTTAATTTTAGTAAAGGATGGTTGTGTTAAGAGATCTTGATAAAAGGGTACCCAGACTTTCCTTAAGGTCTAGGGACTCGTTTTACGCGGCCTTTGGCAAAATCTTCAAATGTGGTGGGTGATTCTTTTCTTTTTATTTGCCCAGCGACCATTCGTTCATGATCAGACATGAGTCCATTCAGCTGAGGCCCTTTAAAAGCCAAAATACCTTTGCCGCCTATCGGATAGGTCCTCGCCTCACCAGTTGGTTTTGGATGATGAATACCATATCTACGTGTTTCTGTTGGTGCAGAGGCGCTCCGAATTCTGAGCGTACGTGTTACCGGGCATACTGTAACTCCCGAATCACTCGGATCGTTCATTCTTTGGTGGTCTTTTTGTGCGGATCCAGGGCAAACCATTGAATGTTCTGTCTTTCCGCCCGGCCCTAAATTCTTCTTAAGTTTTTTTAATTCTCTATTGGGATTTCCGTCCGGTTTAGTCCAGGCTTCGACCACATCCATTTCGTGATATTTGAGTGGGGGGAGTAATTTTTTAATTGGGGCTTTGGCCGGGGAGTAGTTCGGGGTTCCAGGACTTGGAACGAGCATTTTTGCCGGAGGAAGGGAACCAAGGGGGGGCGAGGCTGGTTTCATGGGAGGTGAAATAAAGGTGTTTGTTGCTGCAGCTGCGACTTTCTCGTCTTGGGAAGATAGAGAGGAGCTTGTGTCACTGCTGGAACTTGTGTCGCTGCCGGAGCTAGATACATTCAAATAAGTATGTGTAGGCATAGTGTGAGTGATCTCATTAGTTTGTTTAAGTATGTGTATATTGTATTGGTTTTGGGTGTTTTTCTCAATCTAGAAGGCCTTATTGAGACGAAGCTCAGAATTAATTCAATTAAAATTTTGAACACTATCCTGTTTATGCATCTGGTCTCCTGAACCTATAACGGGATAGAGCCTTGCTTGACTAGATGTATTTGGCGGATGGATTTTCCAAGTCCGAATTACAAGTGAATTGATTTTATTGCCCCTATTTAAAATATTTTCAATTGTTTATTGGGAGTATGGGGTGGATTTTTCATCCGTAATGTTGTAGAGGTACGGCATGGGTATTTATTTTTATTTCGGTACATTTTTACGGGGTATAATAATTATTTCTTTACATTGGTCTGCTATTATAGTTATATAGGCTAATTAATGGCTTAGAAAGCGTAAAAGGTTTTATAAATTGGGATGATTTCATCCCTGAAATATGAACAGGTTGGGAGCATGTAAAGTGTTCTCCTGGTTCTTAAATAAAAATAACGGAGATATAAAATGCAAATAGATAACCTTAGCCAAGTAGGCGCAAGCAACCACAAAACTGTCGAGCCGATTCCAGGTGCTCTTCATGTAAATTCTATGCTTCTTCCTGTATTACTTCGCGATCTAAGCGATCTAATTAATTGGGTAGAAAAACACATTCCAGGAACTCCTTCAGATCCTAAAAAGACTTCAGTGATTCCTACAAAAACTCATTTGATTCCTACACAGACTCATTTGATTCCTACAGGTGGTCAGCTTCTTCCTAAATTAGATAGAGACCTAAATGCTCTAATTAATTGGATTGAAAAACACATTCCAGGAACACCTTCAGATCCTAAAAAAACTACAGTGATTCCTACAAAAACTCATTTGATTCCTACAAGCACTCAGCTTCTTCCTAAATTAGATCGTGCACTAAGTGCTCTAATTAATTGGATAGAAAAGCACATTCCAGGAACGCCTTCAGATCCTAAAAAAACTACAGTGATTCCTACAACTGTTAAGCCTATTCCAGGTAGCATTTTGGATCCTGTAAAGACACATGTTGTTCCTACAAGTGGTCAGCTTCTTCCTAAATTAGATAGAGACCTAAATGCTCTAATTAATTGGTTAGAAAAACACATTCCAGGAACTCCTTCAGATCCTAAGAAAACTACAGTGATTCCTACAACTGTTAAGCCTATCCCAGGTAGCATTTTGGATCCTGTAAAGACTCATGTGGTTCCTTCTTTAGGACCAGATCCTATTCCTTCTCCTGCAGTTCGTATTTTTGATGCAGTAACAACTGCTCTTAAAAACTTTCTGGAAAACCACAATTTTCCAGCTCTTGAGAAAGATTTGAATAAGGCTCTTGAGTGGTTTGCTAACCACCTAGATTCAGAGAATGCTCAATAGAAATTGATGATTTTTCTCAAAATGGGGTAAGGTTCCTTACCCCATTTTTTTTACCCCCCCCCTCACAAGACAAAAATTCATGAATCCCGTTCTTACTGCTTGCATGAGTCGGAATCCTCCTGTATGATACTCTCTTTTATAAAATAGTTTTTCCATGGCAAGAGATCTCATCGTTATAGGGAATTGGAAGATGTATAAGACGTCGCGCGAAGCGGCGGATTACATCGAACAGCTCCTACCTAAGATTGAAGGGAATAAGGCGCGTGTCTTTCTCGCTGTACCTTTTACATCGATCGCTTCAGCTGCCGCTTGCGCTAAGCAGGCAAAGTTGGAGATTGGCGCTCAGAATATGAATGATGCTCGAGACGGAGCCTTTACCGGAGAGATCGCAGCTCTGATGCTGAAAGAGGCCGGTGCTACCTTTGTTCTGCTGGGTCATTCAGAACGACGTCATATTTTCGGAGAAAGCGAGGATCTGATCCATCGCAAGCTGGCTCGGGCTCTTCAAGATGATATTCTGCCTGTTCTTTGCGTCGGAGAGACGCTCGAAGAGCATGAAGCGGGAAATATGAAAGAAGTGCTCAAAAGACAGATTGAATCTGCTCTGGCCGATGTGCCGAAAGAGCATGCTGGAGATCTCATCTTAGCTTACGAGCCTGTATGGGCGATTGGCACTGGAAAAACGGCTACCCCTAAACAAGCACAAGAAGCGCACGCTTTTTGTCGTGAGTGTTTGGCTGAAATCTACGGTAAGCGCAAGGCGGGCCAAATTTCTATTCTCTATGGCGGTTCTGTTAAGCCGGATAACGCCAAGAAACTGCTTTCTGAAAAAGATATCGATGGCGTTCTCGTAGGAGGAGCTTCTCTCGATGCAGATACCCTTGCCGACATTATTCAACACTGTGAAGGAATTCGATGATCATTCTCTTTTATAGCTTTCTACTTCTCTTTCTTCTGCTTTGCCTAATGCTTGGCTTTACGATCCTGATTCAGGAAGCAAAAAGCCTAGGATTGGGAGCCTCTTTTGGCGGCGATTCGGGAGATTCTCTCTTTGGAACGTCTACTGCTGAGGTGCTTAAGCGCTTTACTGCTTATCTCGCAGGCTTCTATCTCATTGGCTGTCTCATGCTCTCTTTCTGGACGGCTTCTCTCGGTAGACCTGCTGCAGGTGCCACGCAAACTCCTACTGAAGACGTATCGCCAGCTCAATGATTCTTCCTCTCTGCTATTACGACGATCCGATCCTTCGTAAAAAAGCTTTAGCAATCGAAGAGATCTCAGTTGAGATCCATCAGCTTGCAAAAGATATGATCAAAACGATGATCCATCACAATGGTGTCGGGCTCGCAGCTCCCCAGGTAGGCAAGCTCCTCAGGATTTTTGTGATCCGCGATGAGGTCATCGCGCCGGATGGGGAAGTCTCCTTTGGTAAGCCGGAAGTGATCCTCAATCCACTCTTTACCCAGCCCTCTTCTGAAAAGGTCGTTATGACCGAGGGATGTTTATCTGTTCCCAATGTGCATACCGATATCATCAGACCCTCTAAGATGCATGTCCGCTACCAGACGCTAGAGGGTCAATTTGTTGAAGAAGATTTATCGGGTTTTCGCACACGCGTTTTCTTGCATGAGAATGATCATCTCAATGGGGTACTTTTTTTCGATCGCTTAACGCCGGATAAGCGTAAAAAGATCGATAGTCAGATCCAGTCTGTTAAAAAGAAGTATAAGAAAAAGTAGGCTTTTCATGATTCAAGTAGCTGCCTGTCATACAGACAATCTTTTTGCGAGGGGGAAAGAAGCCATTTCCCTAGTCGAGCAATTTTGCGCCTGCCCATCTGCACAGAAGGTTCTTCGAGAGATCAGTGCAAAGATCGTTGTGCTGGTGGGAGACTTTCCTCATAATCGAATCTCTTTCAACAGGGAAATGGAGATCCAGATCCCACAGAAAATGATGAAAACTGGAGAGGCTCTTCCTTCGCTCATCTGGGAAATCTTTAATGCAAAAGTTGTCCCCCGATTTCAAGCTATTCAAGGTCGTGCAGAGCAAGGTCATATGGGAGTGAACGACTATGCAAGGCGTATGGAAACGGCAGAATTTCAATCGAAAATAGGAGCCGATGGTCTCGTTAAAACTTGCGACTCTTTCTATAGAATGAAACCAGCTCCTGGAAGCCCCGACCTTGATTTCTCCTTATGGAATCATGAAATCAACTGTCATACTGACAAAATTCGAGAAAGGTGGATCGATCAGTATCAGAAAAGATACTGTAAAAATCATCCAAACGATCGCAAATCATGCCAAGTCAAAAAGAAAGATCTCTGCGATTTTTATGCATTTCAGAAATTGTCTTTGTCCGAACAAACTTTCCAAGTCCAAACAAGAACCTGTGAGAAACTTCCCGGTGCTTCCTCTAAAATCAGAGATTTTTTCTCATCGAAATATGGCGATTTAAAAGCGTTCTGCGTCTCAATTCTTTCTAAACGAAAAACGGAACTCTAATCCGTTAAAAAGAAGTACCAAAAAATATTACCTGTTTTTTTTATCCTGCCGGCGTAGCCGATCTTGTTCTTTCTTTGGGCAAAACACGAGTGTTTCTAAAAATCCTTGAACAGGATGGCTGCATACTCAGCTACAGGATCGCCTGCGGCGGCATGATCGGCTCCGCCGGCAGGATAAAGAATGAGTCTGTTATTTCTTAGAAAGATGATCGCCCACGCGAAGTGCATTCGCAATGATCGTTAGTCCCGGATTCACAGCTCCACTCGAACAGAAGAAACTTCCATCCACTGCATAGAGATTGTCGAGGTCATGCGCCTTGCAATTCACATCAAGTACTGATGTTTTCGGATCCTTGCCAAAACGCAATGTACCTACTTGATGCGCTACGCCTGCCAGAGGGATCTTTTTCGAGAGGTAGGATTTCGAGGGAAAATGGAACATATGTCCTGTGGTGCGAAGAACCTCTTTCAGTTTCTTGAGCAATCTGTGATGCGCTTCCATATTATTTTCTGTGTAGTGCAGCTGGATGCGGTCTTGCTCGTCGACCATGACGCGATTTTCCGGATCGGGGAGATCTTCTGAGGTGATCCACCAGCCAACCGAATGATCCGCCATCCAGTCGAGGATGAAACGCGGCGCTGGAATTGGCGAATCGGCAGCAAGCATGCCTCCTTTGACCTTCCCGAGAAGCTGC
>JAJFMM010000085.1 GCA_021772165.1 Chlamydiota bacterium
ACGCTTGCTCAACCTAGATAACAGATGATAAATCATCTGTTTCTTTGTCCTTAAAAGGAGGTGATCCAGCCCCACCTTCCGATAGGGCTACCTTGTTACGACTTCATCCCAGTCATCGGCCTTACCTTAGGCACCTCTCCCCTTGCGGTTGAGTCAGTGACTTCGGGTAAAACCAACTCCCATGATGTGACGGGCGGTGTGTACAAGGCCCGGGAACGTATTCACGGCGCTATTGCTGACACGCCATTACTAGCAATTCCAACTTCATGTAGTCGAGTTGCAGACTACAATCTGAACTGAGATCGGTTTTATGGATTTGCTCCGCCTCGCGGCTTAGCTGCCCTTTGTACCGACCATTGTAGCACGTGTGTAGCCCTAGACATAAAGGCCATGCGGACTTGACGTCATCCTCACCTTCCTCCCAGTTAACCTGGGCAGTCTTGCCAGAGTCCCCACCATTACGTGCTGGCAACTGACAATAAGGGTTGCGCTCGTTGCGGGACTTAACCCAACACCTCACGGCACGAGCTGACGACAGCCATGCAGCACCTATATAGAGCTCCTTTCGGAACGCAACATTTCTGCTGTTTTTCTCTACACTTCTAGCCTAGGTAAGGTTCTTCGCGTTGCATCGAATTAAACCACATGCTCCACTGCTTGTGCGGGCCCCCGTCAATTCTTTTGAGTTTCACCCTTGCGGGCGTACTCCCCAGGCGGCATACTTAACGCGTTAGCTCCGATACAGAAAGGGTTGAGCCTTCCTACATCCAGTATGCATCGTTTACGGCTAGGACTACCAGGGTATCTAATCCTGTTTGCTCCCCTAGCTTTCGCGCCTCAGCGTCAGCAATAACCCAGAAAACCGTCTTCACCACCGGTGTTCCTCCACATATCTACGCATTTCACCGCTACATGTGGAATTCCGTTTTCCCTAATTATGCTCAAGCTAGACAGTTTCAAATGCAGCTCCACGGTTGAGCCGTGGAATTTCACATCTGACTTATCTTGCCGCCTACGCGCCCTTTACGCCCAGTAATTCCGATCAATGCTTGCACCCTCCGTATTACCGCAGCTGCTGGCACGGAGTTAGCCGGTGCTTCTTTACCAAGTACCCTCAAATTAGGACGTTATTAATGTCCCTCTCTTGTTCCCTGGCGAAAGAACTTTACAACCCTAAGGCCTTCTTCGTTCACACGGCGTCGCATCGTCAGGCTTTCGCCCATTGCGAATGATTCTCGACTGCAGCCACCCGTAGGTGTCTGGGCAGTGTCTCAGTCCCAGTGTTGGCGGTCAATCTCTCAATCCGCCTAGACGTCTTAGCCTTGGTGAGCAGTTACCTCACCAACAAGCTGATATCTCATGGACTCCTCTCCCACTGCGAGGCCTTTCGGTCCCCCGCTTTGACAAAGGTAAGATGCCTTACCCCGCCTCATCCGGTTTTAGCGGCCGTTTCCAGCCGTTATTCCAGGGTAGGAGGTAGATTATCCATGTATTACTAACCCTTCCGCCACTATATGGAGTTGCCCCCATACCGTTCGACTTGCATGCCTCATCCACGCCGTCAGCATTCGATCTGAACCAAGATCAAATTCTCATTGAATTTCTCTTGAATTTTTGAATTGTTGCGAGGGGTGCTATAAATAGCACACCTCACACAAGCGATCCTTACTTACTCTTCTCTTTTTCCACTGTCAAAATATTCTTACGGCCTTCTACAAGAGGATTTTCACTTCCTACTTGCAAACTTGAATCAGAGTCTTTTATAACCCTGATTAGGCTGCCTCTCATTGGAGTCATTGCTCTAGAGATCGTGAGCAGTCTTGCTACTCTTTTTCTTTTGAGTTAGTCAGTCGATTTCAAAAGAATAAGAATAACATACCCAATCGCGCTCTTTTTACGCAAATATTTTTCATAAACATATCCTGAACCCTGCTGAGAGCAGTGTCTAAGGGCATTTCTTTTTTTGCGTAAATTCTGTGATTTATCTATGAAAATCGCGGTTATATTCGATCTCGAAGGAGTCCGCGAACTGTTTGAAAAGAGTGGGGTTGTCTAGGGGGTGAGAAAGGCGCAGAACATAGAGATATCCCTCACTTTCAACGTAGCGCTCCCGAATCCAGCTACCATCTACCCCCTCTTCCTTATAGACGATGTCTTGGGATTGCCCCTGTGCGCCTACTTCAGATTTTTTGCGGGCGATCATGGAAAACTCTCCCTGACCCTGCCAGGGAGCCTTCGCGACGAAATTCCCATCGTTCCTATGATAGATAGGATCGACTGGGAAGCGCACCAGTACCCGCTCCTCCCCAAATGTCTTTGAAAAGACAACCCATATAGAGGAGTCCTCTTTTTCGAGCTGGTAAGGCACTCTTTGCGGCCTTGGAACGCTCACCCAGCCATCATCAGGAAGGATTGATGAAGTTAAAATAAAAGCAAATAAAGTTTTAAGTATAAACAAAGCGACCCATATATTTATCCGTTATTATATTATTACGAAACTATAGTAACAACTAAAATCAAGCCAACTGAGCCAATCAAAAAAAAACTATGGCCATTTCATCACGAATTTGCTATGGGAGGAGTTAGAGTACTTTTTTTAGGAGTGTTTCCATGTGCACATCATGCATTTCAGTTTTTTTAGCCCAGCTTATCGGGATCTATCTGTTCATCGTTAGCCTCGCTATGCTTGTTCATCAACAGCGTTACAAAAAAGTTATGACTGATTTTCTGGCAAACCCAGCTCTAATCTCTCTTTCGGGAGGACTAGGAGTCATTATCGGTTTGCTGATTGTCCTATGCCATAACATCTGGATATCGGATTGGCCTGTATTAGTTACTTTGATAGGCTGGTTCATTTTGCTTCAGGGAATCGCGCGTATCTTCTTCACAGGTCGCTTCATCAAAGCGATGAAAGACATTATGACAAAATCTTGCTACCTGATCTGGTGCTGGGTTTGGTTACTGCTAGGTCTCTACCTGATTTGGGTAGGCTTTGGATCTAACGGATACATGCACTAAGCTGATCCCTTAGCAAAAAGTGTTTTGTTGGCGGCGGCTGGAGACAGCCGCCGCCATTTTTTTTGTTCTATGATGAGTCGATATCGATTGACTCCCCTCTCACCATATAGTGAAAGAGAGAGAGCTAAGGTTTCGTAGAGATAGAGGTGGAGCTTGAAAAACTCACTTCACAATAGCGAAAATAAGCAAATCCAGATAGCTTAATTGGCATGAAAACAATCTGGTTCGCTCCAGTTTCTCTAGAAGAGATCAATCGCCGCGCGAGTCAAAGTCTCTGCGATCATCTCGCCATTGAGTTTATCGCAATCGGAGATGATTACTTGACCGCTAGAATGCCGGTCGATGTAAGAACCATGCAACCCATGGGGATTTTACACGGCGGTGCGTCTTGCGTCTTAGCTGAAACGGTTGCCAGCGCTGCCGCCAACTATTGTGTCGATCAATCGAAACAAGTTTGTGTAGGGCTAGAGATCAACGTTAATCATATTCGATCTGTCCGCGGGGGTTTTGTCTTAGGAAAAGCATCGCCGCTTCACTTAGGAAAAACGACGCAGGTTTGGGATATACAGATGCAGAACGAGCAGAACCAATTGACTGCTGTTTCTCGACTAACTTTAGCTGTATTGCAAAAAAAAGATACCGGGTCCGGTTAGATAAGGGGGAATAAATCCCCCTCTTCGACTAACGATTATAACGATCGCCGCCGCGGTTATCGCGACGATCACCCGCTGGACGATCGCCCCACTCACGACGTGGACGGAATTCGCCGCCGCCACCGCCACCACCCGTTGGTGAACGTTCGCGACGATCACCTGCTGGACGATCGCGCTGCTCGGTGCGAGCCAAGTCGATCACAAGAGCTTTACCTTGAAACGGCTGACCCTGAAGAGCTTCTTTTGCTTTGCCTGCTTCATCTGCTGTGTTCATACAGACAAAAGCAAATCCTCGTGAACGCCCCGAGAATCGATCCATAATGATCTTGACTTCGGCAACTTCGCCGTAACTACTGAAAAGCTCTCGGACTTGATCTTCATTTGCATCAAAATTCAAATTTCCAACGTAAAGCTTCTGGTTTTGTGGATTCATTCCTTTAAACTCCTGAAAAATAAAAAATATTCAAAGACATTCAGGCTGCAGCATCTCAAAGAAATACCTATGGGTGGGTGTTCCAAGGAAAGGCCTAGTCAAGAATAGTCTTCATCGTTTGCTCCCAGAGGTATTTTAGCACAAATGCCTGTACCTCTAGATCATCAATTCTACCAGATTTTTACCATGCTATCAAAGCATTTCACTCCCCTCTTCTCAAAAGCTTAACATTCAATGATCAAGGATTGTAGACAAGCTCTACACCTATATAGAAATTTCATCTTGATTCAATGTGCTTTCATCAGCGATACTTTTGCCTGCTAATGCGAGAAATCCCATGTATTATTCAGAATGCAAAAACGGTTATGTTTTACGACTAGAAGCTGGCGAAGAAGTTCAGGAATCACTGAGACTTTTTTCACAAAATCTAGAGATCCAAGGCGGTTTTTATCAGGGAATCGGCACCCTTACCCAAGTCGAGCTTGCATTTTTCAGAATCAATGAACAGAAATATGATCATCGATTTTTCGATCATGATTATGAAATCGTCTCATTGATGGGAAATATCAGCTTTGTCAATGGATCTCCTGTCGCACATTCTCATGTTTGTCTCGGAGATAGCTCATTCAACACGATTGCCGGACACCTCGTACGAGGCATCGTATCTCTCACAGTTGAAATTTTCGTCACCTCTACAGACATACAAATGACACGCAAAGAAGACCCTCTCCTGAATTTCAAAGGTCTGGTCTCTCAAAACCGCCTTCAACTGAAAATGTAATTCTGATATCTGAAGAGTTGGGGTTTTGACACTGCGGAAACAGAAATACTGACGCAGTCAAAAGCGGGTTTTATGGCGATTTCAAAAGAAAAGCACGAAGAGCTCCACGCTCGTATGGAAGAGTGCGGAATCCGCGATGAGGATCTCGTCGAGAAATTCATCCTCGGATCGGGCAAAGGCGGCCAGAAGGTCAACAAAAGCTCTACCTGCGTCTATCTCAAACACCTTCCAACAGGCATTGAAATCAAATGCCAAAGAGAGCGCTCACGCGAATTGAATCGCTACATCGCCCGCCGCGAACTCTGCGAGAAAATCGAGCAGAAGCTGTTTCAAGTCCAGAGCGATAAGCAAAAAGAGGCCGCCAAAGTCCGCCGTCAAAAACGACGTAGATCGCGCAGGCAGAAGGAAAAATTATTTGAGCAGAAAAAGAAGCGATCCTCCATCAAGGAATCTCGTCGCCCCCCTTCTGAATAAGAAATTCATTTTTTATTCTGGCTGAATAGTTCGACTTAGATATATACTACCCTTATTCAAAAGCGATTTAATTGTATGAAATTCATTATCCCCTGCCCCATGAAGGCCCTCGAGGCCCTCAAACAGATCTACCCTGAGAGCTCCAGAAGGACCCTACAGCAATGGCTAAAAGGCGGCCGCTTCACGGTCGATGGACAGCCTCTCTTGAAAGATAGCGACACCCTGGAGACTGGACAAGAGCTTAGCTCCCAAGAGGCTTTTCGCCCTCGCACGGAAGGACTTATAAATATTCTTCATGAGGATCGCTCAATAGTTGTTATCGACAAGCCCAACGGCCTTCTCAGCGTACCTCTCGATGTCCCCTCTGCCCAGCCTAATGCTCTGGAACTACTCAGAGACCTACTGCGAAGCGATCAGGTTTTTCCAGTCCATCGCCTCGACAAAGACTCCTCAGGCTCTCTTCTCTTCGCAAAGGGACGCGACTCGATGGAAAAGCTCAAAGAAATGTTTGAAAAACATGATTTGGAGCGCGAATATTTTGCGATTCTAGAGGGGCGCCTTACTGAGAAAAAAGGCACCTGGGACTGCACCTTAAAAGAGCTACCCAATTTCGATGTCGTCGTCTCTCACGATCCCACAGATGGAAAGCGAGCCATTACGCATTTTGAGGTCGCGCGCTTTTCGCCTAAATACACTTATCTAAGGCTACTCTTAGAAACGGGTCGCAAGCACCAGATTCGCGTGCACTGCCAAAAAGCTGGGTTTCCTATTCTAGGAGACAAACGCTACGGCAGCACAGAAAGCCCCTTGCGCCGGCTGGCTCTTCATGCAAAAAGGCTAGCATTCAAGCATCCCTTCACGGGGAAACCACTCAGCTTTATCTCCCCGATTCCCACCTGCTTCAAAAAGCTAGGCGTCGATTGACAAAACGACTCTCTTCACTGTAAATTCAAGTTTATGACGGATAAACTGAATTTCAGTGAAGAAGAGTGGAAAGAGCGTCTCAGCCCCGCCTGTTTTCACATCTGCAGAAAAAAAGGAACAGAGCGTCCTTTTGAAAACGAATTTTGGAATTCCCACGAAAAGGGCGCCTATCATTGCGCCGCCTGCGATCAAAAGCTTTTTGTATCTGAAGATAAATACGATTCAGGTTCAGGCTGGCCCAGCTTTCTCCGTCCAGCAGATCCAGACAGCATCCTCTTGCACCCCGATAACAGTGCCGGTATGGAGAGAATAGAAGTTCTCTGTAGCCGCTGCGACTCACATCTAGGCCATGTTTTCGACGATGGCCCCCCTCCGACAGGAAAGAGATTCTGCCTCAACTCAGGCGCTCTCAAATTTCACAGCTAGCGTCTTCTTAAGAGGCGCAAGCTCGCAAATCAATCGGCTGACCGAAACGTAGCTGAAAGGAAGCCGGACCGACCAATCTTGAAGGAAGATACTCCACATCCACACGAAGGTAGTAATGTGTTGATATCACCGCAAATCCACCATCGGTTTTGATGATCTGTTCAATCATTTCTGCACTACCCAGCAACTCGTAGAGATCCGGGTCAGTAACAATGGCATCAATTTCTCGAGCGCTTTGCGCAAAAGGAGGCAAAGCAGCGTAAACAGAGCCGCTCAATACGAGAGCTAATAACAGAAATTTCTTCATGAAAAACCCTTTTTTCCAGATAGATTACCATGGAAATCCATTTATATAAATCAGATTTTTCTTGAGTTAGGAGAGAGAATCTTCTAGGTTAAAAATAATATGGAGACTGCAATGCGCTTTATTCTCGGAACTGTTCTTTCCACCTTGGCTTTTCAGCCCCTGTTGGAAGCAAGTGAATGCGACCCTCCTCCAGGTTCAGCTTATGATGCAGATCTTTTCCATAAAGATGTTGAGGTCTGGTATGTCTCTGCCGAATTTCTCTACTGGACTGTCGATGAAGGTGCACTCGACTACGCGCAAAAAATGAGACAGCCTGCGTGGAGCCCAACAACACCCTCGTTTGCTTCAGGAAAGGTGCAGTGCGCGTCTTTCAACCTCGACCCGGGATTCCGCGTTGCCACCGGTTATTTCAATGCTCCTAAATATTGGGCAGTACAGGGCCAATACACGCATCTAATCACACGCGGCAAAGATAGAGCAGGAAAGCCTGAGGCTGGCAATGAATTTTTGACAGGTACATGGCCACAGATTACAACGAACCCTCTCGTCCATGCCCACAGTAATATTTTCTTCAACTACAACCTAGCTGAACTGTCGATTGATCGCATTTTTATCACCAATCCCCATCTTAGAATGAAACTGAGAGCTGCCTTGTCAATGGCGTGGATGCAGCAGGACTGGAAAGTACAGTATTTCGACGGCACGGGTGGCAATACAACGATCCGCAATCGCTGGCACTACATGGCAGGCGGGCTCCGTGCAGGACTTTTAGGAGACTGGTATTGGGGCAACCACGTATATTTGACTGGCGGAACAACAGCTGCGCTCTACATGGGCGGCTATAGCAATGATAGCAAACAGACGACCAGCTTCCAACCAAA
The DNA here is from genome assembly GCA_021772165.1 of Chlamydiota bacterium. Classification (GTDB taxonomy): domain Bacteria; phylum Chlamydiota; class Chlamydiia; order Chlamydiales; family SM23-39; genus JAKBAE01. Next base: position 7,898 of record JAJFMM010000085.1, read on the forward strand.
CGGATCTGATGATCCAACGCTCCCTGTTCGGGATAGCAGAGTAGAAGATACGAGACCCTCTTTTGCCGTGCAGGTCTACCTGGGACCTTCTTACCAAAAATGCTTTGGCTGTAATCGCGTAGAGATCTTTGCGGGCTATGAATTGACTGGCTGGTTTAATTTACAAGAAATCCGCCGCTCTAGCAGCGGATTACCATCGAGTGCAAAAGAGACGTGGATGAGTACGAACATGCTTGCTCTACAGGGACTCACCACACGCCTCACCGTGGATTTCTAGTTACATCATCTTCTTTGGTTTTGCCGAGAATACGACACCATAAGGTTGCACCAGCAAAACTTCATCGACACTCCCCACAGGATTCATGACAAAGCGCACGAGATACCCTGCGTGCGATTTGATCGAAAATTCATTTTCACCAGTAGAGGTGAGCTCATAGAGAGGCTGCCCTGGTATGACAGAGAACAGCTTGTTGTTCTTGAGAATGATATCGACGGAATAGCCGTAGAGCTCATAAGTCCCTAAAAACTGTCGGAGATAGCTCAATGACTCATGTCTCTCTAGGGGCTTTCTCTTGAATACGATATCGGGTGCACTTGACTCAAAAGGAATCGAGAGCATATCGATCTCTCCATTGACATTCGAAGAAAAGCTGAATTTCAATCCTTCTCGAGGCACAATCAGTTCTTGCGAAATGCTTTCGACAGAAAATGTATCATAGTGCCAATGACCCAAGTGATAGACTAGATCATTGAATTTTGCACTCAACATGTCATCTTCTAAAACAAGATCAATGTGTCCATAACCTGGATGCTCATAGCAGCCTGCAAACTCTTCGAGAGAATGAGAAGGAACGGTTCCTTTTTTACGCGTTAGATCTTCCGTCAGCTTCGTTTCCTGAAAAGCTTCGCGGTTTTTTGCGATGCCATCAATACCCTCTTCGAGCCAATCAACCTGAGGCAATTCAAGAAGCCGATCGAAAGCATGCATATTGAGAATGCGGGGCAACGGAGTGAGGTTTTTGTTACAGAGAATCACGATACCTATGTCTTCCTGAGGCAAAATGGAGACAAGAGACGTAAAGCCATCGACGCCACCGTCATGACTAACGTTATAAACCCCTCTGTAGGTTTGAACGCACCAGCCAAGACCATAGGCGCTGACTCGAGCTTCTTTGCTCTCAGGATACCCAGAGATGACAATCTGTGGTGCATGCATCTCTTTGAGCGTTCCATAACCGATCAACGGCTGATCTTCCCAGATACCGCAATCGATCTGAAGCTGAACCCATCGACACATCTCATCGATGTTCGAATACATTGATCCGGCAGGACCCACTGGTGAAATATCGCGATAATCGATCTTTTTCATCTCATCGCCTCGACTCAAATAGGGAATCGCCAGATTCGGGAATTTTTGCATTTCATCAACGGAAAAGCCTGTCTGCGTCATGCCGAGAGGACGCAGGATGCGGTCTCTCACAACATCTTGCCAACTGCTGTTTGTTAAGCGATCTATGGCAGCACCCAAGGCAACATACATCAAGTTATTGTAATTGAACCGCTCGCGAATATCGAAAACAGGCTCAAGGTAACGCAGGCGAGAGAGGATATCTTGCGAGGAAATGCTGGAGCTATACCAGATGAAATCATGACGAGGCAGCCCTGCGCGATGTGAAAGGAGATCGCGAACCGTCAAGTTCTGCGTAGCATACTGATCCCAAAGGCGAAATTCCGGTAGGATATCGATCATACGCTGATCCCACTCAAGCAAACCCTCTTCGATCAGACTTCCTATTGCAAATGCCGTAAATGCTTTTGTACATGAGCCTATGGGAAAAAGCGTATCGGTCTGAGCCGGAAGCTGCTTTTCTTTATCACGAACGCCAAATCCCTTTGAATAGATGATTTGACCATCCGCAACGATTCCAATGGCTAAGCCGGGAATATCGAATTCTTTCATCCCGTTCAGAACAATTTCATCGAAACCTTCCAAGACGGCAAGAGCGCGTTCGGCTTTAGAGGAGAGGTTGGATGGCGATTCACCGAATGCCGGTGAACAAATGGCTGTGCAAAGCGCTAGAGATAAGAGGCTGCATCGAATCATAGGAATTACCTTTTTTTTTCATAAGGGGCTGAAATTTTACTCATGGAAGTTGAATATCGACAAGACAAATTTACATACTGAACAGTAGGTCAATTTTGCACTTCATTCGGGAAGGTCTGGATATAATCAGGCCTAACCGTATAGAATTTGTGAAATTTTTGAGGTTGTACTTATGAAAAGACTAGCCTTGTTGACACTAGCATTGGGACTCACCATGGGAAGCTGCCAAAATTCACCCGAACCTGAAGAGCGCACCTTACGGATGAATGTCTATCGTGAACCAGGTACTTTTGATCCTCGGCGACAAAGCGACATGACATCAGACGCACTTTTACGCATGCTCTTTGAAGGCTTGACGAGAGTGAATTCAGATGCCAGCGTCGAACCTGCCGGTGCAGAGACGATCGAAATCTCCGAAGATCGCACGATCTATACCTTCCATTTGGCAGACTGTAAATGGAGCAACGGAGAGCCTATCACAGCCTTTGACTACGCTCAAACCTGGCTCGATCATCTCAACCCAGAATTTCCCGCTCCAAACGCCCACCTATTGACGCCGATCAAAAATGCCATGGCCGCTAAAAAAGGCGACCTCCCTCCCTCTGAAGTGGGTATCCGCGCACTCAATGAGCGCACGCTCGTCATTGAGCTCTCCGCGCCATTCCCCGGATTTTTGCATCTTGTCGGCAACAGCTACCTCGCGCCAATCTGCCACAAGAATGAAGAGACAAATCCTACCTGGTACATCGAACCGAAGCATCACGTTTCCAACGGCCCCTTCCATCTCACGAAGTGGAGCAAAGGCATGGAGATCCAGATGGCTCGCAATCCCCATTTTCGAGGACGGAAATCAAATATTGATGAGCTCTACATGACCCTCATCAATAACGACTCTTCCGCACTGCATATGTTCGCCAACGGAAATCTCGATCTCGTAGGAACTACGCTCTCACCCATCCCGCTCTCCTATCTCAAGGATCTCAAGGAGCGAGATGCTCTGCACACAGCTCCTGTTGCAGCGACGCATTTCATCTCTTACAACATCCATCAGTTTCCTTTTACCAATGCGAATATCCGAAGAGCTTTTGCTACAGCAATCAATCGCAAGAACATCTCTGATTACATCACCCAGCTCGATGAAGAGCCCGCACTCGGTGCCGTTCCCCCTATTTTAAAAAAGGGAAGAACGCCTCAGTGGATCTCCGATGGCAACCTGGAACTTGCAAGAGAGTACCTGGAAAAAGGAATGAAAGAGCTAGAGATCACCAAGTCGGACCTTGCAGATCTCACCTTCATCTATTTCTCCTGGGAAGCCACAACAAAAATAGCCCAAGCCATGCAGCAACAGTGGCTCGAGTGTCTAGGCCTCAACGTAAATCTTGAAGCCAAAGACCCTAAAACCGCTTTCGCTATGACAGCAGACGGCAGCTATCAGTTTGGCATGTACCTATGGCAAGCGGACTACTGCGACGTCAGCTCCCTTTTAGAGAGATTTCGCCACGCCAAAGAGTTTAAAAACTATCCTCATTGGCACAATTCGGAATTCGTGAGCCTCCTTGACGCCTCAGCCCTGGAACCCGATTCTGAAAAGCGGCTCGATATTTTAGAAGCAGCAGAAAAGATTTTAATTGATGAGATGGTGATCGCACCCATTTTACACCACACCTTTGCCTTTATGATGCAGTCCAAGGTAGAGGGCTTTACCCTCAACCCGATCGGACAGATCTATTTTGATGAGATCTGCCTAAAAAATTGAGAAATTCCGTTATAATCTTTTCTTTACAAAACATTAAGAGCTCTTTTTCTTGCCTGTTAAAAGAGCTCTCTTTACTATTTATTCAAAAAACTCAACTCAGTGAGACCCATGAAAACTAATACCGCGGTTTTTTCGACGGGATTAGCCATGTTCGCGATGTTTTTCGGATCCGGCAATCTTGTATTCCCTCTTCTTGTCGGACAAATGTCTGAAGGACATACAGTACTTTCCGCGATCGGGATTCTTTTAACCGGCGTTCTAGTCCCCTTCCTCGGCATTCTAGCCATGCTTCTTTTTGATGGAGACACAGGAAAACTCTTTTCAAGACTAGGCAAGCCCGCGACTTTCTGGTTCTCTCTCTTTGCTCTGGCCATCATGGGGCCCTTTGGCGTTCTTGCTCGCTGCATTACCGTAGCGCACGGATCTTACAAACTACTCTTTCCTATGACACCGCTCTGGGCTTTTAGCTTATGCGCATGCCTCATTCTATTCCTTTTGACGATCCGTAAAAACCGCATCGTACCTCTCCTTGGATCGATCTTAACTCCGCTGCTACTCCTCTCTCTCACCGCGATCGCCATCTTTGGCCTATCCTCGATGCCAGCGCCTCCGGTTTCAGCAGAGGGTGCATGGGAAGGCTTTAAAACGGGCATTTTCCAAGGCTACCAAACGATGGATCTCCTGGCGGCTTTTTTCTTCTCCACCTTTGTCATCAATCACCTCCGCCAAAACAAACAGACCGAAGCGCCGCTCTCCGCTTTCTTTAAATCGTCTCTCATCGGAGCCGGGCTCCTCTCTGCAATTTACGTGATCCTCGTGCTTCTCGGAGCGCGTTACGCAGTGGCTCTACAGGGCGTTCCTGCACAAGAGATGCTCGGACAGATCGCCCACCACGCATTAGGACCCTACGCGGCCCCGATCGTCTGCTCAGCTATCATCTTAGCCTGCATCACAACAGCGGTCGTGCTCACCTCTCTTTTCTCAGATTTTCTTAAGAAGGAAGTCTCTAAGGAAAGAATCCCACAATCTCTTGCCGTCTTGACGACGCTGACGATCGGATTTTTTATCTCCACCCTGGACTTTTCTGGCATCATGAGCTTCATCGGACCCATTCTGGAGATCATCTATCCATCCCTGATCGTCATGACGCTCTTTAGCATTGCTTACAAGACTCTCGGCTGGAAAGCGGTTCGCGTTCCAACGGCTGTAGCTCTCGCGTTGAAACTGCTAACAGTAGCCATTTAAAATCGAAAATTCAGCTCGGTTGTAAAAAGGATCGAGCTGAGTGTCGCTTCCAATCTCTCAGATGAGTCTTGAATCAGCGTGCTGATCTCGCCGCTATTCAACGAAAAATAGCGAACATCAAAATTGAGAGAGACATTAGGGGAGAGGAAAATCAACATTTTGACCTTCCCAAGATTCCCACGACCACCACCCCCTGAAGTATCACCTTGGACAATGGTCTCTACCCTCGTTGAAGGAGTTGGCCCCGGAAGATAGAAAAGAATAGATTCCTGCTCCGAAAAAGACTGACTAACATGCAGCCAGCCATAGGCATAAGATCCCTGAAGAATCCACCCTTTCAGTAACTGCAAGCTCAGAGATGCACCAAGAAGAGCCCCCTGCCACTTTTGCCGTAGATTCGAAAGGATCTGAACCGATGCCTCGGCAAAGGTAAAAGGAGCAGGAACATTCTGAGTTAGTCGATTGAAGGGAGGGACCGGTCGGCTGCGATGTAGAACCTCTTCATCATACAACCAGCCCACCATCGGCGTTAAAGAGATCGTATTTCGGGATCCCAACTCATATCCCAGATAGAGAAAAGCGCTTGTCGCTTTGCCGCTTGTCGAATAGGTAAAAGAGGCCGTAGAGGGAAAAGTAGTATCTACGCTCTTTTGCATCTCCTGAGAAGAAAACCAGCCTCGATCCCCCTCTCCGATCAGATGCACCCCCCCTAAATTCGCGTCGAAGGAAACCGCCCAATCGAACATCCTCAAATGAGGATAAAACTCCTTATTCGTAGGGATTTTCCATTCCACTCGATCCTGGCGATAGCCGGGCCCCGTAGAGAAATCAAATCCCCAATATTTACCTGCCTCGGCATTTGCCCCGAGTATAAGCAGCATTGCGGCTAGACTTTTTTTCATACAAACCAATTTAAAAATGGAAATTTTAACAAAAGTTTATTTTAGAAGAGAGCAAAAAGCGATTCCTGTATGATTTTATACATAACACGAGTCAAAAGTTGGGAGTTTGGCAAGAAGGCTCCTCACAATTTTTTCCCAGAGCGAGCCACCATTGCCGATAGGCAAGAGGCGAGTGAGGGAAGAAATTGGGGGGTAAAGCCGACGCCGCCAAAAACCAATTTTTGACTCGTGTTGTGTATAACATCACAAAATGGATAAAACATGAAAAAACTACTTCCGCTGCTACTGCTACTCGCCTCTTCCTGTACCGTGCACCAGAGCGAAAGAATAGCAGAGTTCCTATCCCCTCCTCAGAAATCCTACGAACTGCGCAATCTCCACATCGCCTACGACGCCCTAAACTACCCACCAGGATTTTTCGACTTTACGCTCCATGAGATCCCCTCTCCGAACCCAACTCCCGTTTACGCCTTAAGAGCCGACGGCTTGCCTGTACAGGAACGCTTTCTTTTCGCCAGCCACGACCCCCTCAAAAAAACAGTAACCGTCCACTTTGAGTTCAAGGCACTAGAAAACAATACACTTCAAATCTTGAGTCGAACAGGCGAAGAAATTGCTGAAGAAGCTCCCCTGGCTCTCAAGGAAGTGCTGAAAGGGCAAGAGGTAGAGCTCGTTTTGATTTCCAAAGACAATAAAACCTGCACAAAAGCGCAGTTCACCCCGGCACCTATCACACTGACTCAAAAAGAGGCCCACTTTTCCCTTAAAACTACCCATCGCAAAGGCACTCATTTTCTGTTGGAAGGCAGCGGCCTCTCTCCTCTCGAAAAGATCTTGGTGAAAGAAACCTCCGGAGATGAAGTTCGCGAGCATTCCGTTGAAGCGGATGAAAATGGCCTCTTAGCTCTGCGTATTGAACCTATCGTATTGGGAAAGCTCGGCGGAGACGCCAGCGTAACGATTACCCGAGAAGGTGAGGAAGAAACGGCGCAGCTCCTTTACGCTTGGGGTGGCCGTTTAGAAATCGAGAGCAGAAGAGAGACTCCCTTCCACCCTCTGATTTTCGTAGCCAACCGCGATCCCGAAGAGATCAACACGCTAGCCGCTATGAAAAAACTTAAACAAGGCAAAATCCTGCTATGCCCACTCCCAGGGCTGCATAAACAGGCAGCTTCACCGGCTTGACGCTATAGAGGCTGTAGCCAATATTTGTCAGGCAGAGGACGATGAGAGATGGGTAGAGAATCTGCATCGCAGGGCCGATCAGCTTCATCAGACCGCTAAAGCCGAGATTCGACATCACAGCCGTCACCGCCAGCGTAATCACTAAAGGCAGAGTAAATCCTATTTTGTCTCGAAAGAGCTCTTTTTTCAAATATTCGGCGAAGACCGCAGCGAGAGAAATCGCGGTCGTTAGGCAAGCGAAGAAGACCGCAGCCGCAGCTATCCAGGCACCTGCACTACCTAAAACGCGAGTTGCTATGGCATGCAGCATCTGCTCTGGGGGCAGATTCTGAAGCATTGCTGCATGGCGAGAAGCGAGAAAGCAGAGACCGATGTAGGAGAGCATCAATAGACCGGCTGCCACAGCACTGGCTCCGAGCATATTTTTGCGCAAAAGAGCTCTCTTCTCTTCTTTAGGAAGAGACTCTGATCCCTGGAGCAGATGCGGAATCACGATGGTTGCGAAAAGAAGCGCTGCAATCAGATCCATTGTCTGGTAGCCACCTTTAAGACCCTCCGTGAAATGAAATGCACCACCCGCCTCTGCAGGAAGCAAAGGAGAGCCCTTAATCATTCCGACAATCACCAAAACAGCCATCGTCGCAAGAAGAATGGGCGTCAGAACCACACCGAGAAGATGAACCATCCGGTTAGGTCGCACAGCTAGTAGGAAAATCACCCCGCAGACCAGGGCGCTAAAGAGAGCGATAGACACACTCGGGAAAAAGGATTGAATGCTGGCGTGCATCAACGTGACGAGCCTGGGCATGCTGGCCAGAGGCCCTTGAGATACATACAAGACAAACAGAAGAATCATCGCCGGAACAGCTCCCAGCCGAGCTAAAAAAGCGCGTAGATCGCCTCCATACAGCAGCATAGCCACAAGTCCCAGCAGAGGAAACAGCACCGCGGACAGTCCCAAGCCCAACACAGCACAAGACGTTTCCGTACCGGATCTGACACCCACGATGAGGGGGAAAATGAGATTACCGGCACCGAAAAACATAGAAAAGAGAGCCATTCCTGTCGTCCAGAAATTAGCGCCACGTTTCTTTTCTTCGGGCTGTTCAGAAAGAAGACTTGATTGTGTAGACATTTTGCATACTCCATTGTACCCCACTCTCTTCGCCGGAGGTCTTTCTGGATCTTTTAAAAATTTTTCAGGAAGGTCAGGCGAAGAGGGCGGATTAATTACGCGATGTAACGGTGCACATCGTACCGACCATGGCGCCGACCATGCAGGTCGTCCCATTGGTGGCACACGCTGAGGAAGCAGTATTGACTGTTCTGTGCATCGTTTGTTTCGCTGTTTATTCCGCCTCGCCTGAACGAGACTATAACCGGAGTCTAACACATTAAGAATTATAGCGTCGAATAAAACATTTCTTGAAATCCTTAAACTCCAACCGTATTGTGAGCAAATATTTGGAGGAATAATGAGCCAAACTAGCCTAAGACTACCCATCTGGATACACCGTATTGCCGTCCCGCTCTTTTTGATGCTGGCTACACCCCCTGCTGTTTTTGTTTTCTGGTTTGTGAACACACAACTCGGAGGCTCTTTCGAAGCCTTTTTTCGACTTTGCATCTACAACGGGCCTTTCACAACGTTCTACGAAATCTGGAGACCCGTCGCTTTTGGATCTCCCACAGCATGGGCCACTATTGCCTCTTTTGCAGCCTTTCAGCTTCTGCTCATGCGCTTTGTGCCGGGCAAGCCCTTCTATGGGCCGGTTACACCACAGGGAAATACTCCCGAATACAAGGCCAATGGCCCCGCCTGCTTTCTGATCACCCTGTTTTCCTTCTGGCTCGGAGCCTATCCACTGGGACTCTTCAAGCCGACGCTTCTCTACGATCAGCTTGGATTTCTTCTCGGCGCCCTGAATATCGTCGCCCTGATCCTATGTCTCTTTCTCTATCTAAAAGGAATCTACAAACCCTCCTCCAGCGATTCCGGAGTCACAGGGAATCCTATTTTTGACTACTACTGGGGAACAGAGCTCTATCCGAGAGTCTTTGGTTGGGATGTGAAACAGTTCACTAACTGTCGTTTCGGAATGATGATCTGGCCGGTCCTCCTACTTTCCTATGCAGCGAAGCAGCATCAGCTCTATGGGCTGAGCGACTCGATGACGATAGCGGTCCTGCTGCAGCTTCTCTACGTAGGCAAATTCTATTTTTGGGAAACAGGTTATCTTCGCTCACTAGATATCATGCACGATCGAGCAGGCTACTACATCTGCTGGGGCTGCCTGGTCTGGGTACCTGGGATCTATACTGCATCGACCCTCTACCTCGTCAACCACCCCAACCATCTTGGATGGGCGCTCTCGTCGCTCATTTTTACTCTAGGTGCGTTTTCGGTAGCGATCAACTACCTCGCAGACAGACAAAGACAGCATGTGCGTGCTAGAAATGGCGAATGCCTCGTCTGGGGAAAAAAACCGCATCTGATCCAAGCCCCTTACAAGACAGAACAGGGCGAAGCGAAAGAGAGCGTACTACTTGCATCGGGCTGGTGGGGACTTGCGAGACATTTCCACTATATTCCGGAACTTTTCGCTTCGTTTTTCTGGGCTCTTCCAGCCCTCTTCCTCAATTTTTCTCCCTATTTTTACGTGACATATCTCACGATATTGCTGCTAGACAGGGCGTGGAGACATGACAAGCGCTGCTCAGATAAGTATGGAGAATCTTGGAAGAAATACTGTGAGAAGGTGCCTTACAAGCTGATCCCCTTCCTCTACTGAGAAAAAGAGACTTCTGTGCCACTTGTTCAAGTGGCACATCTGTTTTATCGAACTAGATATTCTTTGAAAAATTCAACAGCGAAAGAACCGATCTCCTGATGCAATTGCTTGCGATCCACACCGGGAGGGTCATGAAAAATACGCTTACCGAGGATTTTCTTTCCTTTTTCAGACGCGCGGTTGAGAAATACAAAGTGCGTCTCGCCATTGCGCAAGAGCTTCAAGCGTGCAGGAATAGACTGGACGATCAAGGGCTCCATATGTTCTTGAAATGCCAGCACCTCATCAGAGACAGTAGCGACAATCCCAAGAGGAGTCTTCAACTTCCCTAAAGCATTCGGCTTCCCAAAACACCAGGTTGCAGGAGCCATCAAAAAGACAGCCTTGATCCTCTGATCAAAATAACTTTTCTCAGAAGGGGAAAGATCCACTGTAGAGAGCATTTCCGGAGTGAGCTCAGGAAACTGATCCTTGTTGTGATCAATCACAGCAGCTAGCTCTTCTGCCACCCCTCCGGCCAGAGCCATACCGGTCAAACCACCGAGAGAGTAGCCGGTAAATCCAATCCGGTTTGGATTGATACGACCTTGCAGGCGAGAATCTTCCAGCAGACAGTCGATCGCAAAAGAAACATCTTGCGGCCTTTCCCAAAAGCGAAGAGTCGCCAAGATATTCATCGTCTGCCAGGTATTTCCATGATGATCTAGAGAGGCTACGACAAAACCATTTTGCACCAGCTTCTCCGCCAGCCAACTGCGATCTCTTCGATCCCCGCCATGACCATGAGACATCACAACGAGCGGCAAGTCCTGAGCATTTTTGGCAAACGGAGCATTACGCGTTTCATGAGGATGCACCCAGACCCCTTCTCCCTTCTGACTCAGCAGACGAGATCCTGTATTCGCCGGATACCAGAATTCAACGGTGATTGGGCGTCTACGAACCTCATCAAAATAAGAATAGGTCGCAACTCCAATAGTTTGAGAGGTCAACGCCTCAGGCTGCTTGGATGGCTTTGAAAGGGCGGAAAGCGTCCCTACAAACGAAACGGAAAGAATAAGTAGAATCGTTCTCATGCTTTTTTTTTACAGAAATTGCCATTTCCTTACAAGATTTAAATATACCCACTCCAGTTGAAAGGCTCCCAAACGCAAACCGATTAAAAGCATCTGAAATCGAATAAAAAGTTTGGATTTATATTAAATTAAATATTGACCCCAACTTTTAATTCGGTTTTCGTGTGTGCAATTCAACTGGAGCGGGTAACTTAAATGAGAGCCGCAGCGCGGATCGAAGATTCAGTGCCATGCATTACTTTTTGAGGAAAGAGAATCACAAAAGCCCCCTTCGCGGGAAGACGCGAAAGATTCGCCAAGTTCTCTACGATGTACATGCCGGCGCCTAAGATTTTTTCATGAACGGGAAAACCGACATTTGACCCATCAGGAGAAAGAGTATCGATGCCAATTCCGACAACCTTTCTTTTCACCAAAAAGTCCGCCGCTTCAGCAGAAAAACCCGGGAAATGCATTTTACCCTCTTGATCGGGATTGCGATAACGCAGCGGCTCATCCCAAAAGCGCGCCCATCCGGTATCCAGTGCTACAAAACTTCCCTCAGGTATGAGTCCAAAGTTCTGTTCATAGCGCTCGAGATGCTCTAACTGAAGCAGCCAGTCGCCATCTGCCTCCTCTTTTGCATCGATCACACAAATCTCGACGATAAGTTTTTCGAGGGCAATCTCTCCGACATTCGCAGCCCCCTCGAAAAAATGAGAAGGCGCATCGATATGCGTACCAATACCCGCGTGACAGCGGTAGGTTTGCACTCTCAACCCTTTAGGATAATCGACCTTGATCTCCTCCCTCCAGCCACACCCACCACTCCAAGTGGGAATTTCTCCGTGTAGAGAATGAGTGAGATCAACGATCTTTTTTTTCATCATCAATCTAACCTTGATATATTCACTCAGATTCTCCTTTAAGCGAAAATTTTTTACTAGGTTCATCCACTCTTTTCAAAATCTGTTTCCCTGTGTAGAATGAAGCCAATGATTTATCTTACAGCGATCTATTTTCTTGCATACCCAAGCAACCTGATCAATCAAGAATTTGAGAAGGAAATTTCTAGGAGTTTTTGTCAGGAGCAAGCGACCATTACCGATAGGCAAGAGGCGAGGGAAGACAAAAATTCTGAGGTAGCGCTGACGCCGTCAAAACCCGATTCATCAGATTGTTTGAGTAGATCTCCACTGACACTCGAACACGCTATGGAAATTGGTTTACGCGTTTGGCAAAATGAGTGTGCAGCAACACTCGACGGTCTTGTCTCTTGGAATGAAAAAGAGGAGTTTGCCTCTCTTGGTATCGGCCATTTTATCTGGTATCCGTCTGTTCGAGGCCCTTACGTCGAAACCTTTCCCCAGCTGCTTACATTCATGAGAGAGAAAGGCATTGAACTGCCTAAATGGCTCGGTGAATGCAAGCGTTGTCCTTGGAAAAATCGCACACAGTTCATGAGAGACAAGGGCAGCCAAAAAATGAACTACTTGAGAGGCCTACTCAAGGATACTTTGGCACTGCAGGCTGAGTTCTTGGCACTTCGTCTAGAAGAAGCTCTCCCCTCCCTTGAAAAACATGCTCCGCAGAAAAGGCTAGAAACCATTCTAGCAAACTACCATCGCCTAGCAAAAACGCCTTGTGGACTCTACGTCTTGGTCGATTATGTAAATTTCAAAGGCTACGGCACAACGCCATCCGAGCGCTATGCAAAAGCCGGATGGGGACTGATGCAAGTACTCGATGGAATGAGAGTAGATCTAGATCCATTTGTTGAGTTCATGCGCTCTGCAAAAGCAGTGTTGAGAAAGCGCGTTAAGAATTCGCCTCCTCATCGCAATGAAGAGCGCTATCTTGCGGGCTGGTTCAATCGCATTGAGACCTACTGCCCTAAAAAGCAGGAAGAGTAGCGACTCGCTCGTTACTTAGGGAAGGCCTGGAAAACCCCATTCCCTGAATCTAGCGGATCTTTTCAACAAACTGCTGATTCTCGAACTCGTTAACCTGAAAAAGGTTAACTTCGTTCTGTAAATCAGCATTTCGCCGAAAATCTCTCGCAATCTTCAGGAAAGCGGGTTTCCCAGACCTTCCTTATCCGACTTCATATCTAGCCAAGTAGACCAGGAGCAGAACTTCGACCAGCTCAGCGGATCTTGCTTATATTTTTCCCACTCATCTGCTTCGACCCAATGCATCATGCCGCCTTTTCCATCGGCACCGACGCGATCTGGAAAGCGAATGCCATGCAGATGATCGATCTCATGCTGGAAGATTCTGGCGGTAAATCCACTGAACTCTTCTTCAATCGGATTGCCGTTGCGATCCCAAGCAGAGATTCTGATTTTTGTAGCTCTTTTAATGAGACCAACGAGTCGCCTATCCGCAGAAAAGCAGCCTTCTCTCTCGAGATCCTCTTCTTCTGAGCTCCAGATGATCTTAGGATTCAGATAAGCTCGAAGTTCCCCGAGTTCATTTCTACTTTTTTCGATACCAAGATCGACTAGAATGATTTTTTTCGCCCAACCGACTTGAGGAGCAGCAAGTCCAACCATGCGCATGTTTTTGCCGTCTGCCCTCTCGCCTTTCGCAATCACAAACATCTCATCAATACGATCTTGAATTTTGATGATCTCTTGTGCAGAAACGTCTTCAGCGACAGCTTGAAGTATGGGCTCAGAGGGTGAAATAATGGACAGCATAGGATTCTCCTGAATTTCAGAGATGCAGATTTAAACATTTCCGTTTGATTTCCTCAAGGCAATCCGGTAGGAACCGTCTGTTTACAATGACTTTCGCGGATCAGCTTGAGAGTCGCAACAGACAGAACCAAATAGAGAGCTAAAATGGAAAGAGCCCAGAAGTAAGCTGAAAGAGGGAAAATGCGAGCGCCATCGACACTCTCGCCCATCCAGAGCAGATCGAGAATCTTTCCAGTCAACGGATCAGAAAATGCCCCGAACAGAGCATCGAAAGCATTCATAAAACCGATCGTTGTTGCCGCGAGTGCAGGGTAGTGAATCTCCTTGATCATGGTAAAACAGAGCAGAAAACTACTGATCGAAAAGCCAAAGAGAAACAGAAGAAAAAACAGCAGCAAATTGGGCAGATGAGAAACATAGAGAACCAGTGAAAGAGAGATCCCTCCTATTAATGTCCCCCAGAACATCACAGGCCTGCGTTTACCAATCCGGTCGGACACCCAGCCAAAGAGAGGCGCTCCGATCGCAAAGCCGACGAAGATGAGAGAAGATCCTTTTGCAGCCAACGTAGGAGAAAATCCATAAGCCTGTTGTAAAAACGGTACACCCCACAATCCACCGAAAGCAGAGACGGGAGCGAAGGCAAAACCGCTGTAAAAGGAGAGAGCCCAAGCTTGTGGATTGCGAAAAATTGATTGGAGGTTCTTCAACACGCGTGGCTTATCGGGCATCACATTGACGGCGCGATGATTCGGAGCTCTGTTCCGAACAACCAGAAGAAAAACGAAGGCGAGAATCACTCCGGCTACAGAGAGAGTAACCATCGAGTGTCTCCAACCAAAAAAACTAATGAAATGAGCCAGGGGCGCCTGACCGGTGACAGCGCCTAACATGCCGACACTCATCATCAATCCAGCCATGAAAGCGAACTTGCGAGAGGGAAACCAGTTTGCAATGAGCTTGAGGCAATTGACCGCAGCGAAAGAAGTACCCACGCCCGTTAAAAAACGGCCTAAAAAGGCAACTTCTAAAGTAGCTGCCTGACTAAGAAGCCCAGTCCCTAAAGCGGAAAGAACAATCGCGACTGTCGTGATGCATCTTGGCCCCCAGCGATCGATCAATAAGCCTGCGGGGATTTGAAAGATCAAATAGGCGTAGAAGTAACTCGCAGCAAGATTTCCCATCTGTGCGCCATCGAGAGAAAACTCTCGCATCAGATCGCTCGTCATCACACTCGGAGAAACCTCGAGAGCGTACTTGTAGCACATGAAAAGGGCGCTCAATAGCCAGATGATCCAGGCACGTCGCAAAATCCAACTCCGTTTTGCTACCCATAATCGATCTCGCTATCAATGTAAAGTAATCCTACTGAGAAGACCTTTATGATCTGAGAGAGCTTCTTCTTTGAAGTCTTCCGCTATATAACCGGTTTCGATGAGATCGGTTTCAAGGGAGCGAACGGAGCCTTTGAGCGCCATGGTATGATCTAAATTGAGCTCGCCGGAAATCCGTTTACCTGTGAGAAGAGCGCAATCGGAAAAGAGATTTCCCTTTTCAAAATGAGCATTCCAGGAGCTGGCGTGATATTCCTCTAAATCAAACATTTAGAGCAGCATACACTGTTTCCAGTTGAATTACACCTAAGAAAACCGAATTAACAGCTCTCTTTACATTTATTAAGTCCTATGTGAACAGGAAACTTTAAGAACAAAGCGAGGTCTATCGTGAAACCATTACGTCTTTTTGGAATTTTAGTTTTAATAGCCGGTGTTGTAATGATTGGAGCGGCTCAGTATATTTACGGAGAAGTTTCCCAAGGAAGAGAGCAGATTTCCAGCGGCGAGAGAAGTGTCAGTCAAGGGAAAAAACTCTTTGGCGTGAACCCTGTTTCGAAAGAAGTCGGAAACACCGTCATTTTCAATAGAGCCGATAGCAGAATTGCTGCAGGCAAGATGCAAGCAGATCATTATGCAAATCTAGCCAGTAAGCTGGAGATAGGGGGGATCGTCGCTGTCTTGGTCGGCGGCGGTATGATTGCTCTCTCTTTCAGAAAAAAGAGATAAGAGAGAATCGCTCAATCCAAGGGAAGGTCTGGATAATTCGCTTTTGCGGAGATTGCAAGAGATTTTCGCCGAAAATGCCAATTTGGAGAACGAAGTTAACCTTTTTCAGGTTAACGAGTTCGAAAATTGGCAGTTCGGTGAAAAGCTTTGCAAGATTCGCGAAATGGAGTTGTCCAGGCCTTCCTTAGGGAAGGTCTTCTTCTGCCCAGTTGAGAAGGATAGGGTCCAACCCGTGTGGGCCCCACTCCTTGGCTGAGCTACCCAGAAAACCCATGTGTCCACCTTGCTGAGCCATCCAAACATGGACAGCGCTGGGAAGCGACATCCCTTCTAGCTGTTTCCAAGAGACAAAAGGATCATCTTTGGCAAAAAGAAGATGCGTTCTCTGCTGGATAGAAGGTAAAAACTGAAAACTGCTGCAGCTGCGGTAGTAATCTGCTCCACTTGCAAATCCCCATAAGGGCGCCGTTAGCACATCATCGAATTGAGAAAGAGAGCGAATCTCTTTAAAATCCCCCCAACGCCTCGCCTGCCACCGAAGTCTCGACACATAATAGCTGTGATAGAAACGGTTGCGCTTCTCTTCGATGCATTTCACTGCATGCATAAGATCGATGGGAGGACAAACCGCGATGAAAGAATGAACAAACTCTCGAGCAGAATGGCCTAGTTCTCCCGCGAGTTTTAAAATCACATTGCCTCCGAGAGAAAAGCCGATCAGCACGATCTTCGATTCCGGCGCGCTAGTTTTCAGCACCTGAAGCACCTTGAGCACATCGTCGCTCGTGCCTCCATGATAAGGCCGTTTTGCAAGATTTATTCCCGATCCGGCCCCACGGAGATTCACCCTCACGACCTTCACATTCTTGAGATAAAGCTTTCTGGCCATACGGATCATATAACCGGAAGAGTGGCTGCCCCCCATTCCATGCACCATAACCACTGTGCGATCGCTTTTTTTCCAAGTCGGAGGAGTCGAAATATGACAAGAGAGCCTGTCTCCATCTTCTAGGTCGATACAACATCGACTCGAAGGAGGCGAATAGCCCGGAGGCATCAGAACAGATAAAATCGTTTGCAGATGATTGGAGGAGAGGCCAGGAAGAGGTCTAAAATCAAGTCCAACCACGAGACATCCAAATGAGAAATTTCCTCAAACCATACGCTAGAGACTTGTTTGTGTATATACTGGTTCCTCCTCAAAGGCACCCACGAAAACCGAATTAAAAGCTCTCTCAAATCGAAGAAAAAATCGGGGTCAATATTGGATTTAATATAAACCCCGATTTTTTATTCGATTTCAGAGGCTTTTAATCGGTTTTCGTTTTGGCGCATTTGAGGTGGAGCCAGTATAAGCACATTAAAAACAGCCTTGCTAAAAAATAAAACAAACTAAAGAATGAAAAATAAAAAAATTATAGGAGCGGTATGAAAACTAACATAATATCATACATCGATTTCGGAATGTCTTTTGGATCTAATATATGGGGATTTATTGATTACCCACCACCTAACTACACAGGCGTGCTCAATGAAGAGAAAATGAACACCTACCTCACCTCACTCTTTGAACAGATGCAAAAAGCGGGACAAAAGAGCGTCTACCTCGCATTTGCCCAACTAGACAACATCGACGCCTACAGCACAAGCGATTTTGA
>JAJFMM010000086.1 GCA_021772165.1 Chlamydiota bacterium
GAGCCTCCTTAGAGGTGAAATAGGACTTCTTAAGAAGCGGCGCAAGGGTTCTAAGGCAAGTTTCTGGTCTCATCCCCTTAACTTAACAAAAACACCCAAAAGACACAACTGGGCGTTTTCGTTAAGTTAAGTCAGCCACCCAGAAAAAAGGTCCAGAGAGCCGAGGCTCAGGCCAGGGCCCCTCTGTTCAGTATATAGTGAACAGATAGGAGCGAATATGAAGGTGAAATCGATCAGAGAAAGCGGTTATTTAAGTGATTGACTATCTAACTTTTTTCTTCTTGAAGCGATCGAGGTAGTCGAGGGCTTTGCCGGTACCGAGGCAGACGGCTAGAAGAGGGTTGGGAGCGACGAAGACAGGCAGGCCCGTCTCTTTGATGAGGGCCTTATCGAGGCCTTTCATGAGAGCACCACCGCCTGCTAGCACCATACCGCGCTCTACGAGATCGGCGGCTAGTTCGGGAGGGCACTTTTCGAGTGTGAGTTTCACGCTTTCGATGATCTGCTGGATCGGCTCTGCGAGGCATTCGCGGATCTCAACGGAGTTGATGCGTTTGGTGATCGGGAGGCCAGCTACTTGATCGCGTCCTCGCACTTCCATCTCTAGCTCGTTATTGCCGAGAGGATAGGCGGAACCGATCGTCATCTTGATCTCTTCCGCTGTGCGCGGTCCGATCATGAGGTTGTAAGTGCGGCGCATGTAGTTCATGATGCAGTCGTCAAACTCATCACCGGCGATGCGGAGAGAGCGAGACTCGACAATACCACCGAGAGAGATGATCGCAATTTCTGTGGTACCACCACCGATATCGATGATCATGTTACCGGAAGGCTCGTGAACAGGTAGATCTACACCGATCGCGGCCGCCATGGGCTCTTCGATCAGAACGACTTCTTGAGCGCCTGCATGGAGGGCTGAATCTTCTACGGCTCTTTTTTCAACGCCTGTGATCCCTGAAGGTACTGCGATGAGAATGCGAGGACGGAAGAGCGTGCGGGCCGGAGAGACTCGCTTGATCAATGTTTTCAACATACCTTCCGCGATCTCAAAGTCGGCGATAACGCCATCTTTCATCGGCCGAACGGCGTGAATTTTGCGGGGTGTTTTTCCAAGCATCGCTTTGGCCTTGTGGCCGACTGCGAGAACTTCGTTGGTGAGTGAGTCAACAGCAACTACGGACGGCTCGGCAAGGACAATACCCTTGTTGCGTACGTAAACAAGCGTGTTGGCTGTGCCAAGGTCAATCCCGATGTCACTGGAAAAAAAGACAGAGAGTCGGTGTAATTTTTTCCGTGCGACACTCTCGGCTACTTTGAACCAGTACTGTGTGCGTTGATAGGTCGTTTGTGCCATAATGTCGTCAAGTTTGCAAAAGTTCTAGAACGTCTTCCCAAGTCAGCTTAGCAATTGCTTCATCATCGCAGGAGACAACTTTCTTGACCAACCCTTTTTTGCGCTTTTGCATTTCAACAATTTTTTCCTCGATCGTCCCGAGTGTAATCAACTTATAAGCGGACACTGAATTCTTCTGTCCCATTCGATGTACACGATCAGTTGCTTGATTCTCAACGGCCGGGTTCCACCACATATCGTAATGGATCACAGTATCGGCGGAGGTGAGATTCAGCCCTGTACCACCCGCTTTGAGAGAAACCAGGAAGACCGGGATCTTTGGATCTTCATTGAACTCCTTCACAATACCTAGGCGGTTTTTCGAAGAGCCGTCGAGGTAGCAAAAAGGTATGCCCTGCTGCTCGAAATCGTTGCGCATGATCTGTAGCATGCGTGTGTATTGGCTGAAAATAACCGTTTTGTGCCCACCTTCGATGAGTGTGTGCAAGAGATCATGCAGCATCTCGTACTTCGCGCTGTCGCCGGTCTCCGCAGTCTCTTTCGCAAAAATCGCAGGGTGACAGCAGATCTGCTTGAGTCTCGTAAGCGTCGCCAGGACGTGGATCTGTACCTTGTCGAATCCGTCGCGCTCGACGAGTTTGACCAGCTCGTTGCGGGCCGATTCTGCGTAGGAGCGGTAAAGCTCCTGCTGCACACTGGAGAGCTGTGTGTGGTAGACGATCTCGGAAACGGGCGGTAGATCCTTGAGAACATCGCACTTCATGCGGCGCAGGATGAAGGGAGAGACTTTGCGCCTGAGGTACTCGATATTCTGGACCTGCTGCTGGCCGCTGACACGAATATACTTTTCGAGGAAGCGATCGAAGGTGCTGAGGAAAGATGGCATCAGGAAGTCCATCAAGCTCCAGAGCTCTTCGAGTGAATTTTCGATCGGCGTACCGGTGAGGATCAAGCGGTGTGCTGCTTTGATCATCTTCACCGATTTGGCGTTACGCGTCCCACGGTTTTTGATGTGCTGCGCTTCATCGAGGATCGCATAGGCAAAATCGTGTTCGCCATAGGTCTCGATATCTTTTTGCAACAGCGTGTAGGAGGTGATAACCACATCGAACTCTTCAATACGCGTTAGTACTTTTTTACGCGCAGTCGGGATACCATCGATCACCATCACTTTTAGCTTCGGATTGAACTTGCTGAACTCTTCTTTCCAATTGTAGAGAAGTGATGTGGGGCAAACGATCAATGAATGGGACTTTTTCTTCTTGTTATGCAGCTGAGTGATGGCTGAGATCGCCTGCAGCGTTTTTCCAAGACCCATGTCATCTGCAAGAATTCCATTGAGGAACATCGAACGCAGGCGCTCGAGCCAATGGACACCTTCTACCTGATACGGACGCAGATCCGCTCGTATCTCTTTCGGCACCGGCGATGGATCGAGCACTGTCTCTCCGAGCATCTGGCTGCGAATCCCCAGCAACTTCGGCGACATGGAAAATTCGACGGGAAGCCCTTCAAAAGCTGTTGGATCGATCGTCGCTAGATTCCAGAGATGTTTTTGCTCTTTGTGATCGTCGAGTTTTTTGATGCCTAGCTCATCAAAGAGCTGCACCAGTTTTGCTGTGCGCTCAAGATCGAGGACAAGTATCTTCGAGAAGCGCTGTCCCTTATTCGTCACCTTATTCGCATCGATTTCGATAAACGAGCGTCTCGCTCCAATGCATTCCCAAAGAAGATCGAGCTTCACGCCGCGAAGCGCTCCGTCCACCTTGAGGTCAATGCGGTAGTAGCCGAGTGCGTCGCCCTGATCGAGACTAAGCTTAAACTTCGTTTCGTCGTAGAGGAACTGATCGAGCAGATTC
>JAJFMM010000087.1 GCA_021772165.1 Chlamydiota bacterium
TCCAGTAAAGTTAGGCTTTCCTGTTAAATAATTTATTTTGAAGGATTTGGAGGAATCCTTCGCCAACGACTCGGATCGCTTCTCGGATGCCGCTGGAAAAGGCTTCCGGCGACGAGTAGCCGTGGCATTTAATCACAACGCCTTTCACTCCGGCGAGTAGTGCACCGGGGTATTCCGCGTAGTGCAGGTGGCTGTGGAGATCTTGCAGGTGATCTTGCATGTTCTGCGCCATATCGCCTGATAAATTCTCATTGATACGATCGAGGATCAGGTTGGCGAGGCCTTCCGCCGTTTTTAAAAAGACGTTTCCAGTAAAACCGTCTGTAACTAATACGTCTACGTTGCCGTCGAAAACGATTTTTCCCTCTATGTTGCCCGCAAAACGGAAAAAGGCTTCCGGTTCTTTCGAGAGCCTTTGGAGCTCTTGGTAGGCGGTGCGCAGCTCAGAGGTTCCTTTGAGCGCTTCGCTTCCTATATTTAGAAGGCCTACGGAGGGCATTTTGACGCCTCGGGCGAGCTGGTAGGCAGCTCCGACGAGAGCAAACTGCACGAGATGGGTAGCCTTGCATTGCAGGTTGGCTCCGACGTCGAGGACGACGAGGGGGTTTCGTTTCGTTGGCAAGATCGCGAGGAGAGCTGGTCTCATGAGGCCCGGCAGCATGGCGAGCGTTACTTTCGCATAGGAGACGAGAGCTCCTGTATTGCCGGCAGAGACGAAGGCATCGATCTCTTTTTCACGCAGCATTCTGAGCCCGACGCAGAGGGATGAGTCCTTTTTACGGCGGATCGCGATTAAGGGGGCGTCTTGCATTTCGATCGTTTCGGAGGCAGCCTTGAGCGGCAGCTTAGAAAGATGTTCAAAGCGGGGATGCCCGATGGCGATTAGCTTGACGTTCGCAGGTAGCGACGCCGATAGGTCGGAAGCAGCATGCAGCAGCAATTCAGGAGAGCTGTCGCTCCCCATGATATCGACACCGATCCTGATTTCAGGATTGCTCTGCATGAATTGCCCGGTTTCCGTAATGACCGCAGCCTGGGCAGATTCGATGAGGCAGGCGGGCTCGGCTGCAATTACTGCAGGCCGATAGGTTCTTCGGCTTTTTGGCGTGGTGCGAACGACGAGAATTCTTTTTCGCGTTCGATACGCGGTTACGTGGTACTGCCATTGTAACTAACTCCTATGGGTGCTTTAGGTCGGAAAAAGGAAAGTAGGTCTCCGGGGCATCTTTTGCCTCGGGTTTATCTTTTCGTAAAAACGGTTTTATGACTTCGCGCTCTTTGCATCCGCCGGGGCATTCAACCGTTGCCGGTAATTCTAGTAGAAGGGCTTCTCTGAGGAGATCTCTTATGTCGAAGAGACCCGTTTTGATCGAAGAGAGTGGCTCTGCATGGTAAAAATCTGACAGGGAGAGCCTCTGAGGTTGCATCTGGTTACAGATCGAACACGGCATGCGTGCGATCGTAGAGGCATTCAAATGGAGAAGGAGCTCTTCTTCGGCCAAGTAGGCTTTCCCCGATACTTCCACAGAATCTTGGAAATTCAGGTCAGGCTCGCTCACATCGAAAAATTCCGGGGAGAGGAGCAGGTCGATTTTTTGAATGGTACCGCCGTTTAAGCGGTCAATATAAATAATATATGCGTCAGACATAGGTTTCTACAAATGTAGATGAGTTTAGAGAAATCGGGAGAAAAAATCCAGCTCATATGTGGATTCTTATCCTCGGGGGTAGCCAAGGTGAGCTTTTTTCCACTGATAGACAACTTTTTCCTTGAGATCTCGGTCATAACGTACTTGGATTGAGACATAAGGATAGGGGTGGTTGTTGTCTCCGTCGCGAGCCTCTTCAGGCTGAAAGAGTTGAATAAAAATTTCTTTATTGAACCAGGGTTTGACCGAAGCACGTGCGCCGCCCCTCTCGTAGCGGTGAAAGGTTGCAAAGGCCTTATCACCTTGATAGAGGGGTGTCTCCTTATAGTAGGCCATGAGGAGCTCGACGATGTCGAGGGGTTGCTGCTCGAGTCCTTGGACGTAGAAATCCGCCTCCGCTCCAATCTGGTGCTTGGATACTAGGTTTTCTTTGGATGGATCGGAGTAGGTATTGTGCTTGGGGCAGCGGTGGCCGCTGGTGATGATCACTTTTTTCCCTGTCTTCTCCTGCACATAGTTGAGTAGTTCGACGAGGATCGGGTAGACGCCCTCTTGTCCATGAATCACGGGCAGTCCATGGCGGTAGCATCCTTCGCAATCAGTGATGGGCTGCTCAGAATCGGCAGGATTGTCGATGGGGGCGTGAGTGGAGTCCCCTTTGCAGCGAAAAAAGTCTTTGGTCAGCTTGGCTGTAGTTCTCTCCCACGGGTAGGCTGCCCTTGGTGTATGGGCTGGCGGTGAGATGGCACAGGTATATTCGTCTTGGGTTCGGTAGATGTATTCGCCCTTGCAGTTGCGGCGCCTCATCTTCTCATTCTCAGAGCGTTCGATCCCGGAGCAGCTCCCTAAAAGGAGAGAGAAGAGGGCCCCCATTAGCAGCGTTGCCCAAAAACCGTCGATTTTTGATCTCCAATGTGTATAGTCCCGAATTAGGAGAGGAAGCATGTTCGATCCGCTGTTGGGGCAAAAGACAATAAAATACCAAGAAACAGAGAAGACAGTCAATCAAGAGCTCGAGCATGTGCAAACTTATCTCCATGCTTTGAGTGAAGGAGTCTGTCAGGGGATCCTGTTTGTCCGGCTCGATGGGAGAATAGCAGATCTCAATGAGCTGACAGCTCGGTTTTTAAAGGTGAAAAAGGCTGAGTGTCTGGGAGTTAAGTTCTGGTCGCTTTTCCCTGACGATCTTTTTGGATTTTCTCTGCGTGAATCGCTTCGTTTTGCTCTTCCGCAAAAGTTGATCTACAAGAGAGTGAGGGAGCTTGATTTGGAGATCTCCTCCTCCTTTTTTTTTGAGGGACCGCCCTCTGCCCATGGTCTTTTCCTCTTTTTACGCGATGTGGGAGAGATTCAGAAATTGAGAGAGATCGCTGTGAGAGATGAACGTATGAAGAAGCTCGGGGAGATGGCCACGCGCGTTGCCCATGAGATTCGCAATCCTTTAGGCGGCATCCGCGGCTATGCCTCGCTTTTGCATCGAGATCTAGTCAGCCAGAAGCCCCTGCAGGAGATGGCGGGCTATGTGATCGAAGGCACGAAATCGCTTGAATCGCTTGTTTCGAACATTCTGCACTATGCGCGTCCGGTGAAAATTGAGCCGAAATCGATTGAGCTCGGCGCCTTTCTCAAGCAGCTCGGTCGTTTTGTGAAAGTTGATCCGGCCTATCCGCCCCATGTGCTCATGGAGATTCACATTCCCCAAGAGCCGCTTTTGGTTCCTGTCGACACTGATGCGATGCAGTCGTGTCTTTTGAATCTGATCTACAATGCGTTCCAGGCGATGGATGAGAAGCGAGGCGTTCTGACCCTCTCACTTCTCAAGCCTCACGAGTACCTCTGCCAGATCGACGTCACTGATACAGGTGTTGGCATTGAAGAGGAGCATCTCGCCCAGCTTTTTTCTCCCTTTTTCACGACGAAACTAAAGGGAACGGGACTTGGTCTAGTCGAGGCGCAAAAGATTGTGAAAGCGCATGGTGGCCAACTCGAAGTGCGCTCGCAGAAAGGACGAGGCACCACATTTACAATTACTCTCCCCTTAAAGAGGTAGCAGATGTTCATTGAACGAGTTCTTATTGCCGACGACGATCCTCTTATGAGGAACTTCTCTGCAGAGGTGCTCAAGCGCCTTGGCAAAGAGGTCTTTACCGCCACTAACGGCGCAGAGGCGATCGCCCTTCTGCAAAAAGAAGAGCCCTTTGATCTGATCCTCACGGATCGCAAGATGCCACAGAAAGATGGATTTGCGGTTCTGAAGAGGGCTAAAGAGCTGCAGCCGTCGGTATTTGTCATTATGATGACCGCTTTTGGCAGTGTGGAGTCGGCCGTAGAGGCGATGCAACTCGGAGCCTTCAACTACTTAATCAAGCCCTTTTCCCCTGAGTCGTTGGAGGCTGTTGTGGAGCAGTGCGAGGCGCAAGCGAAGGTCTTGAAGGAGAACCGCTATCTTCGCGAGGCGACTCTCTCGCCCCATCTCATAGCTGAGAGTCCTGCGATGAAGCGCGTGCTTCAGAATCTAGAGAAGATCGCCAAATCCCAAGCGAGTGTTTTCATCACAGGGGAGTCGGGCACGGGCAAGGAAGTGATTGCCGGGACGATCCACCGCCTCTCGTCTCGCTCGCAGAATCCTTTCGTCAAGGTCAACTGCGCGGCGATTGCAGAAACGCTCATTGAATCGGAGTTTTTCGGGCATGAAAAGGGCTCTTTCACAGGAGCACAAGGGCGCAAAACGGGGCGTTTTGAGCTCGCGGACGGAGGAACACTTTTGCTCGATGAGGTGACGGAGATACCGATCGCCTTGCAGCCCAAATTGCTCCGAGCCATTCAAGAGCAAGAGTTTGAGCGTGTCGGCGGCGTGCGCCCGATCAAAGTGAACATGCGCTTTCTCGCCACCTCCAATCGCGATATGCAAGAGGCGATTGAAACGAAAGTGTTTCGCGAGGATCTCTACTACCGCCTCAATGTTGTACCGCTTCACTTGCCTCCATTGCGCGCTCGCAGAGAAGACGTTCTTCCGCTGGCCAACTTCTTTCTCCAGAAGTTCTGTGCGGAAAATCACAAAGTGTTGAAAAAGCTCTCCCAAAAGGCGGAGCAGAAGCTCTTAGATTATCATTGGCCCGGCAATGTTCGAGAGCTGGCCAACATCATCGAAAGGACTGTTGTCCTCGATTTTGAAGAGGAGATTGATGAGGCTCATCTCTATCTCGAGCCGATCACAGCAGCTAGAGCTAAGCCGATCAGCGGCTGCACGCTGCATGAGATGGAAAAGCGCCTGATTCTAGAGACGCTGGAAACGCATCATCAGAATCGCACCAAGGTTGCAGCTCTTCTAGGTATCAGCATTAGGACGCTGCGCAACAAGCTGCAAGAGTACGAAAGTACAGAATTTAATTGAGTCTCTGGGGTATGCTCTTCGCATCATAAAAAAAAGGAATTCATTTATGGCAATAGAACCTGCAAGAAATTTTCAGCTCAACCCTTTTGGAAACAACCCGTTAAGCACTTTTGATGCGCTCTTACTAGCGACAGTGGTAGTAGGCGTTGTCGAAAAATTTTTCCCATCTTCTCTTTGGTACAACGCAGATGTGCTTGAAGAAGTTGGGCAAGATATCAAAAAACAGAGTGGAGGGAATTCTACATTTCACGACTGTATTGAGAATTGTAAAAAAGTGTTTGTTGGTGCAGTCGCAGCGTGTAGCTTTGCGCCGAATCAGGGTCTACGGGCAGCGGCATTCCGCGCGGCTCCAGTCGTTGTTGTTGGTTGTTTTCCGGTGTGTTGTGCAGGAAAAACTGTAGCTAGATGGAAGCACTGAGTGCTTGCTGGCAGTTGAGGGCGAGCTCCCGGAATCCTTTCCAGTAGGTGGTTTTGTCTTCTGTGTCCAAAAGCGTAATTCGAAGCGTATTCTCAATATCGTAAAAGAGAAGTGTTCGGGCTAGTTCATCTTGCATTTCTATCTCAGCGAGAGCTGAGAGGCCCGGTTTGTTTTCGATCAGGATGTCGAGGTGAGAGATAACTCGATTGAGGCTCTCGAGTAGCTCTTTCGTTTTCTCTTCGAGGATGGCTGCCGTATTTTCCGGCATCGGCGCGAGTGTAATGGCTTGATGAATCAAACCTCGCAGGTCTTGCTCATGCGGAAAGAGTTTGGTGGCTTCGGTAAGAGGCATCGATTCGATCCCTTTGAGCTCGAGGCCGTCTGCGGTGCACTGGATCCAGCGGCGATCCTTGCAGCGTTTCGCAAATTGTGAGAGTGCATTGGACTCCATCACCCAACGCACGGCGCTGGATACTTTTTTCCCGTGTCGATCGTGGCGCTGTAGGTGGCGGTCGACCGGCTGCTGGAGTGTGGGCTCTTCGTCTATTGCATCGACGCCGTCTGCGTAGCGGCGATTGTCGGTGTAGGCGAGGTCGATGCCGTCAAACAGGATCGGATTGCACCCAAAATGGTGGGCGATCGAGGCTGTTAGGGTGGTGACGGAGAGCGACTCTGCGGGGAGGTTTTCTCCGAGAAGAGGGTCTGTCAGGCCGAGTTGTTCTTCAAACCAGAGCTCTAGAATTCCCGACATGCCGGAGCGGAGGTAGCCTAGAGGCCCGTTGCAGGTCGCGAGGCAATCGGGATGAAGGCGTGAGGAAAAGAGCAGCGGCGTCTGAAAGGCAAAGCTGTTTTTCAGGCGCTCAAACTCCTCTTCGTTCGGGTCGATGGCGACGGCAAAGTGCGGCTCAATACCTTGTGCACTAAGTGCTGCGATCGCTGAGCCTCCTGCAAAGAGGATGGCGCGGTTTTCTAATTTACGCAGCGTCTCAATCGCTTTTTGTAGTGAGGGTCCGGCTCCGCAGATGATGGCGGGGATCGATTGAAAGGCGTCTTTGAGATTGTTGGCGTAAAAGGCAGAGGGGAGATAGGCGAGTTTTTTCTTCAGATTGGAGATGAGGATGTGGCTGCAGAGTCTGTCGACGTAGCTCGCATGGGTCAGTGCGGTTTTTTTGAGGAGCTGGAGCTTAAGGCGGGAAAAGTCTTTCCGGTTGCCGTGGCAATAGCAGACAAAGGAGCCTCGCAGGGGATAGCGCTCGGCGAGCTCTTCGAGTAGGGCTGTTTTCTCTCTCTTTTGCGGCAGGTGGTAGATTTCGGTCTGCTCTTGGCTGAGGATCTT
>JAJFMM010000088.1 GCA_021772165.1 Chlamydiota bacterium
GCGATGGAACTCCTCGATGAAGTTGGCCTTTTAGAAAGAGCGCATACACCTGCAAAAGTGCTCTCCGGCGGAGAGAGACAGAGAGTGGCCATCGCCCGCGCCCTTTGCAACGACCCATCTCTTATTTTAGCCGATGAGCCGACCGGCAACCTCGATCGCGCTAGCGCAACGAGGATCGGAGAGCTTTTGATGCACTGCGTCAAAACAAAGAAAAAAAGTCTAATTCTCGTTACTCACAACCCCGAGCTTGCCGCTCTCTGCGACCAGCGTTTTCATCTTCAGGATGGCCTCCTGTTGAAAAATTCATGATCATTAATAGCACATCTGGTACACCTATCTCCTTACATACGAGTTAACGGAGTTTTTTCTATGCATATTACGATCATCGGAACAGGTTACGTGGGTCTAGTTACAGGTGCTTGTTTTGCGGAAATGGGCCACTCAGTCATGTGTCTCGATGTCGACATAACCAAAATTGAGAGACTGAAGAAAGGCGAAATCCCAATCTACGAACCTGGCCTCGAAGAACTTGTCAAAAGAAACTCGCTCAGCCACCGCCTGCAATTCACAACGGATTACCAAAAAGCGATTAACTTTGGCAAAGTTTGCTTCATCGCGGTTCCCACCCCATCGCAAGAAAACGGCTCTTGCAACACCAGCTATGTAGAATCGGTAGCCAGCCACATTGGCCGCACCATGGAAGAAAAGCGCATCATCGTCAACAAATCGACTGTTCCTGTCGGCACAGCCGCTCTCGTGACTAAAATCATCCAACATGAGCTCACAAAGAGAAAATCAACCATCCCCTTTGAAGTGATCTCCAATCCAGAATTTCTGAAAGAGGGCGCAGCCGTCCAAGACTGCCTCAAACCCGACAGAATCATCATCGGCGCCAACTGCCCAAAAGCCGCAGACGTCCTGCGTGAGATCTACTCACCGTTTACTGTAAGCCACGATAAGATCCTCATCATGGATACGCTTTCTGCCGAGATGACAAAATACGCAGCCAATGCCATGCTCGCAACACGCATCTCCTTCATGAATGAGATCTCCGAGATCTGCAAATGCGTAGGCGCAAACGTCAACGAAGTGCGCAAAGGAATTGGCTCCGACTCTCGCATCGGCTACAGCTTTCTCTACCCCGGCATCGGCTACGGCGGCTCCTGCTTCCCCAAAGACATTCGCGCGCTCATCGCAAAGGCTAAAGAGGCCGGATGCGAGCCTAAATTGCTCTCGGCTGTCGACGAGGTCAACGTGCGCCAGAAAAAGATCTTGGGCATGAAAATCAGACGCTACTTCTCAAAACTCGGCGGCGTTAAAAGCAAAACGATCGCTGTATGGGGCCTCTCCTTTAAGCCAGATACGGACGATCTCAGAGAAGCACCCTCTCTGATCTTCATCGACGAGCTTCTAAAAGAGGGCGCCAAGCTCAGACTCTACGATCCTGTGGCCATGCCCAATGCTCGTAAAATCTTCAAAAACCACCCCTCCATCTCCTGGTGCGAAGATGAGTTCGACGCCGCTAAAGACGCTGATGCAATCGCACTTCTAACCGAGTGGAAACAGTTTAGACTCGTGAACTTCCAATCTGTGAAAAGACAGATGAAAGGCATCGCCTTCTTCGATGGAAGAAATCAGTATAAACCCGCTGAAATGAGAACAAGAGGGTTCGACTACATCTCGATCGGCGTACCCGATCAAGTACAAGAACTGGTTTAACATCGCCATGACAAAAATAGCCCTCATCGAACAGAGGCTCGACCAATTGATCGCCCAGAAAGGTCTTCTTATAGATGCGATTCGTTATGCCCTGCTCGGTCCCGGAAAAAGAATACGCCCCCAGCTCGTCTTAGCCTCTGCGGAAACTTTCGGAGTGGCGCCTGAGCTAGCCCTCGACGCTGCTTGCGCCATTGAGATGGTACACACCTTCTCTCTGATCCATGACGACCTTCCCTGCATGGACGATGATGACTTCCGCCGCGGCAGAAAAGCTGTCCATCGCGCCTTTCCGGAGCCGATTGCTCTTTTGGCGGGAGATTCTCTTCTCTCAGAAGCCTTTCTCGTCCTCGCGCGCTCATCTGCGAGCAACCCGGCCAAAGTACTCTTGATTGAGACTCTTGGCCAGCGCGTCGGAAAAGATGGCATGGCAGGAGGACAAGCACTCGATATGCACCCCGACGGATCAACGCTCGATCACCTACTCGACATGCAGAAGAAAAAAACAGGCGATCTCCTGAGCTGCTCTCTTGAATTCGGCCCCATCCTGGCCGGCAACGATCCGAAATGGCAAGAAGAGATGAGGCGCATCGGACTGCTTGTAGGACTGGCCTATCAGATCCGCGATGATCTCGAAGACGCCACGCAGATGTCTGATGAGAAAAAGCCAACAGCCTACACCTTTTTGGGAGAACAGACAGCTCGCGAACTCTTAGAAAAATGCCTGAAAGAGATCGATTCAGGACTGGCAGAACTCCCCTCTAAAGGAACCGCCATCTCCGAACTTCTCGACCCACTTTTTTTGAAGTGGAGAGAGAGTAGAACTTCTTTGACAAAATGAAAAAAGTAGTTATGCTTCTGAAGTTATGCCAACAGCGGTCTATCGCAAATGGGTCAGGCCAACGCCGCCCGAATTTCTCTCTATCGCCATTCGACACGATCCTCTGAAAAGGACCTTCGATATACTTTTCAGCGCGTCTGTACTACTGCTCTCCTCACCTCTGATTCTACTGCTTATTCTTCTTGTGCGACTGAGTTCTAAAGGTCCCGTTTTCTATAAAAGCGTCCGCTTAGGTCGCGGAGGAAAAACCATCTACTGCTACAAATTCCGCAGCATGTACCACGATGCAGATCAGAGACTCGAAGATCTCCTCTCGAAAGATCCGAAGAAAAAGCTACAATGGAACAAGTACCAGAAGCTCCTGGACGATCCTCGCATTACCCCCATCGGCCATTTTATACGCAAAACATCCCTCGATGAGTGGCCTCAATTCTACAACATCTTGAAGGGAGATTTGAGCGTTGTCGGGCCAAGACCACCAACACTTGTCGGCTCAGAGAACGGCTTTGTAAAAGAGATCCGCAAATTATACGGACCGAGTACAGATACAATACTCTCCGTAAGACCGGGATTAACCGGCGTCTGGCAAACATCAGGACGCAGCAAAATCCCCTTTAAAGAACGCGTCCGCATCGAAGAACAGTACGCTGCGAATAGAACCTTTCTCAAAGATCTACTGCTCATCGCAAAAACGATTCCGGCGATGCTGTTTTCAAAAGGAGCCTACTAATGAGTCCAGAACCTATTCTCGTAACGGGAGGCGCCGGATACATCGGAAGCCACGTGTGCAAAGCACTCTCCAAAAATGGATTTCTCCCCATCACCTACGACAACCTCTCAACCGGACACGCCTACGCCGTCAAATGGGGCCCCTTTGTCGAGGGCGACCTGAACGACAGCGCCAAGCTCAACGAAACACTCGCTTGCTACAAACCCAAAGCCGTCATGCACTTTGCCGCGAGCGCCCTTGTCGTCGAATCGATGACAGATCCGGCAAAATACTACCGCAACAACATCGGCAGCACCGTCTCTCTTTTAGAGGCGATGCAAAAAGCTGATATCAAGCCACTGGTCTTTTCGAGCACCTGCGCCACCTACGGCAACCCCGTCTTCTCACCGATTACAGAAGAACATCCGCAAGCGCCCATCAACCCTTACGGCCGCTCCAAATGGATGGTCGAAAAGATCCTAGAAGACTTCGAGTCGATCTTCGGCCTGCGCACAGCTAAACTGCGCTACTTCAATGCAGCAGGAGCCGATATCGAAACACAGATCGGCGAAGACCACCACCCGGAAACACACCTAATACCAACGATCATCCACGCGGCGCTGGACGCGAAAAAAGAGATCGTCGTCTACGGCACCGACTTTCCGACAGAAGATGGCAGCGCAGTCCGCGACTACATTCACATACAAGATCTGGCCCATGCGCATATCCTCGCTCTCAAATGCCTACTCTCCGGAGGCAAGAGCTTCGATATCAACCTCGGCACAGGCAGAGGCCATTCCGTCCTCGAGATCATCGAGGCCGTGCAAACCTACTGCGGGAAATCACTGACCGTGCGCCTCGAGCAGCGCCGTGCAGGTGAGCCACCGGCGCTGGTCGCGTCTGCAAAGAAAGCAAAAGAGCTGCTTGGCTGGGAGCCTCTCGCATCGGACTTGAGCACCCTGATCGATTCCGCATGGAAATGGCATAAGCTCCTCGTCGAGAATGCACCGCTCTTGCGCA
>JAJFMM010000089.1 GCA_021772165.1 Chlamydiota bacterium
TTTATTTTTTGACAATTTAAAAAATTTCTTTACATAGCGGGCATAGAAGGAGAATGGCATGTTAATGAAAACTTAATTAAACAGAAGTGCCGGCGAGGTAGCCTGTCGTCCAGGCGTTTTGGAAATTGAAGCCGCCTGTCACGCCGTCTACATCGAGGATCTCTCCTACGAAGTGCAGGCCTGGACAGAGTTTGCTTTCCATTGTTCTGAAGTCGACCTCGCGTCTTGGAATACCGCCGCAGGTGACAAATTCTTCTTTGTGCGTTGTTTTTCCTTCCACTCTATATGGATCTCTATGCAGCTTGGTTGAGAGGCTGCGCAGCTCTTTATGAGTGAGGTCATTGAGGCGTTTTGGGTCTGTACAGAGTGCTTTCCAGAGGTTTTTAGGCAGGGAGAAGGGGTTTTCCATCTGGAGTGATTTGCGAGGAGAGTTGGCTTTGAGCTGGATGAGCTGTTCCATGCTCTCTTCTTCTGTTTGGTCGGGGAGCCAGTTGATGAGGAGTTTGACTTTGTACTCTTTTTCAAAAAGGGTTCTTGCGGCCCATGCTGAGAGTTTGAGGGCAGCAGGTCCGCTGAAGCCGAAGTGTGTGATAAGCAGTGGGCCTGTTTGCGTGTGAGCTGTGCCATCGATGGTGATGCCCGCTCGGGGCACGGCAATACCACTGAGCTCTTGAAGTTTGAAGGCGGGTACGTTGAAGGTAAAGAGAGAGGGGACTGGCGCTTCAATTGTGTGGCCGAGTTTTTGAGCCCAGGCGTGGCCCTCTTTGCTGCTGCCGGTTGCGAGAATGAGTTTTTGAGTCTCTACGGGCTCTTTGTCTCTGAGGCTGAGGATAAAGCCATTTTCGCTCTTTTCGATATTCTCGATGCGCTGTCTTATGCGAATGTCGACGCCGAGCTGTTTGGCCTCTTTCAAAAGTGTTTCTATAATGGTTTCTGATCTGTTCGTGACGGGGAAGATGCGGCCATCTTCTTCGGTCTTGAGTTTTGCGCCTCTTTTTTGAAACCAGTCGATCGTGTTTTGCGGAGAGAAGTGATGAAAGGGTCCGAGTAGCTCTTTCGAGCCTCTAGGGTAGAATTCGGTGAGTTTGCGTGGCTGGAAGCAGCTGTGGGTCACGTTGCAGCGGCCTCCGCCGGAGACGCGCACTTTAGCGAGTAGGACAGCTGTTTTCTCTAGGAGAATGACAGAGGCTTTCGGGTTTTGGCTCTTTGCTTGGATGGCCGCGAAAATACCGGCTGCGCCACCGCCAATTACGATTAAATTTAAAGATTGCATGCAACTAGTTTACAGGGAATTGCGGCTTTAAGCAAGTAATGATGCGGCATCTGCATCGAGCATCCAGAGCGCCTTTCTATCCGCCTCTCCAATCTTGCTGGATGGGAAGGGGGAGTCATAGGGGGCTTGGAGCACTTGCTTGACAATTTCTTTTTTGGAGGGTCCGTGTGCATAGATCACAACGGCTCTACTTGCGCGGATGCAGGAGTAGGTGAGGGTCATCCGCCAGCAATCTTTCTGGGGCACCCAGTTGGCGACGACGAGCCTGTCTTCTACTTTGAGTGCTTTGGTGTTGGGGAAGAGCGACGCTGTGTGTCCATCTTCTCCGACGCCTAGCATGACGAGGTCAAAGTACTGTTTGCCCAAATGCTTTTCTAGGAGAGCTTCGTACTCTTCCGCTGCCTGTTCGATCGGCTTTTTCTCAGCTTCCATGCGGAAAATCTGGTGTGGATTGAGGGGGAGGATCGAGAGGCCGTGCTGCATGGCGGCGTGGTAGTTGCTTTCGGGATCATCAGGAGCTACTGCGCGCTCATCGCCCCAGAAGAGCCAGATTTTTGACCAGTCGAGTTGATGCGCATAGGGCTGTTTCGAGAGTGTCTGGTAGATGATGTTGGGGGTCGAGCCGCCGGAGAGGGCCACGTGGAATTTTCCACGCTCTTTAATTGCTTTTTGTGCTGTCTCTATCCAGTGGGAGACAGAGTATTGGATCGCTTCTTCGGAATCTTTTCCGATAGCAAGGTCGCGGCGCTCATCAAAGGATCTGTTCAGCATAGTTTCTTCTTATCCAGCAAGAGAAGTTGATGGAGACTTTCCAGTAAAAAGTCGCTGGTGCCTCCTTGGAAGATTTCACGGACGAGTGATTGGCCGGACGCTGTTTGTCCGAGCATAAATCTGTAGGGCAGATCGCAGTACTCTTGTGAGGCGATCTGAATGGTGGCTTGGTGTTTGGCTTGTTGTGTGCGTGCCATGGAGTAGCACTTTTCATCTTTGGTTTTGATCTCGATGGCAATCACGGTACCCGATCCGAGATCCCACTCGGTCGGCTCGATGATCGCGTTGATCTTGTTTTCAAAGCTGAAGTGGAAGGCTCCCTTTTTCGCTTTAGCCTTCTTGAAGTTCCATCCGAGTCTCGATGAGAGGTAGGCGAGCAGATACATCGACTGGATTTTCAAATGGCAGAAGAACTCTGTCTCTTTTGCATTGTAGACGATTTTGATCTCTTCGATGTTCTGCAGATCTGCCATGTGCTCTTTGGCTTCGAAGGTAGAGACTAAGAGATCTCTCCAGCCTTCTAAGCGGGCCCAATTCAGGTCGGTTATTTCCAGCCCTTTTTTCTCTTTCATAGATAGGACGGTGTTGGAAAAATCGTAGAGGCTGTCTGCTGATTCGGAATCGAAGATGATGCGCTGCGAGAGGTTGGCGAGCGATTCAAAGAGTGGATGGTTTTGTGAGGGATCTTCAGCCCAGAGCAGATTGACGGGTAGGTCGGGGATCAGGTGAGGTAGTACGAGGGAAAAGACGCGCTTCCACTCGGGTCCGGCGACGCCGATATCGATGGTGTCGCAAGCGATTGTGCTCTGACCTTCGGGGGCGATCACGGAGACGGCCGTTTTCAGGTACTCTTTGGAGGAGTCCGGGTCGTGGGAGATGAAAAGCACTCGGCAAGGAAAGCGGTCGATGATTTTTTGGACGATTGTGCGGAAGTAGTCTGTGCGCTTAGAGAGCTTGTTGAAGACGATCAGATTGAAGAGCGAGGCTCGCATTTTATTGACTTTTGCGAGGTCTTCCCAGATCTTGAGCAGCTTCGATTCGATCTCATCAGGTGAGACGATCTCATGAGCGATGGGCTCCGGATTTGATAAACTCTGCTTTTCAAGAGAGGTCATAATTTGCGCCAGGTGCGATTGTCTTTTGCAATCATCTCATCGGCTTCTTTCGGTCCCCATGTTCCGCAAGCGTAGTTGGGGAAGGTCATAGGTGTTTTGGCCCAGTACTCAAGGAGCGGCGTGAAGATCTTCCACGACGTTTCCACTTCGTCGGTTCTGGCAAAAAGCGTATTGTCACCGATAATGAAGTCCAAAAAGAGGCGCTCGTAGGCCTCAGGGGGCGACTGGCCGAAATAGGAGCCGTAGCGAAAGTCCATTTTGACGGGCTGCAGTGGGCTGCTAGGTCCGGGTACTTTGCAGTTGATCTTCATCGAGATGCCTTCGTCGGGCTGAATGCGAAGCGTCAGGACGTTGGGCTCACTCTTCTTATTGGGTTCCTGGAACAGAACACCTGGGGCATCTTTAAAGACGATGGCGACCTCTGAGGTCCTCTTTGCTAAGCGTTTGCCGGCACGAATGTAGAAGGGAACGGTACCTCCCCAGCGCCAGTTGTCGATGAAGAGGCGAAGTGCGAGGAAGGTTTCGATTTGCGAGTCGGGTTTGACGTTTTTTTCCTGACGATAGCCGATGGCGTCTTCTCCATTGACGAAGCCGGGTCCATACTGTCCGCGCACAATCGATTTGAAGTCCTCTTCTGTAAAAGGGCGGATCGATTTGAGAACTTTAACTTTTTCATCATGAATGTCAGATGCCTTGAGCGAGACGGGCGGCTCCATTCCAATGAGCGAAAGGATCTGCATCACGTGGTTTTGGACGACATCGCGAAGCAGCCCCTCTTCTTCGTAAAAGGCGCCTCTGGTGCCGATGCCGATGTCTTCTGCAACGGTGATCTGCACATGGTCGATGTGTTTGTAGTTCCAGAGCGATTCGAAAATCGCGTTACCAAACCGGAAGACCATGATGTTCTGGACGGTCTCTTTTCCGAGGTAGTGGTCAATGCGGTACGTTTGCGATTCGTCGATGTTTTTGTGCAGGTCATCCTGCAGCTGCCCGGCAGATTTTAGGTCGTGTCCGAACGGTTTTTCGATGACGACGCGCGACCAGCTCTCCGTCTCTTTGGTGACATCGTAGATCAGATTGAATTTACGCAGTTTTTCGACGATGATAGGAAAGAATTTCGGCTGAACAGAGAGATAAAAGACGCGGTTTCCACGTGTTGAAAAGCGCTTGTCGAGATCGGCAATTGTTTTTGCGAGTGCTTCGTAACCCTCATCGGAATCGAACTCCGATTTGTGGTAGAAGATCTGCTCTTGGAATGTACTCCAGAAGTTATCATCGATCGGCTGCGTACGCGAATAAGAGGAGATGCTCTTTTTCAAGTCATCTCGAAACTCTTCGTTGCTTTTCTCTCGTCTTGCAAAGCCAACACATGCGAAGTTGGCAGGCAAAAGTCCTTCTTTACCAATGTTATAGATCGCCGGAGCGAGCTTTCGTCCTGTAAGGTCTCCTGTTGCTCCGAAAATAACGAGGAGGCAGGGATCGATATTGCGTGTGGAACGCCCTGTTTCTTCTAGCGGATTCATATCTCTGCATAGTGAAACATTGACTCAATACAACGCAAGGCAGAATTTTGAATGGAAGGTTCAATTTCGATGATCTGCGACTCTGTGGGCTCTTCGAGCGCGGAGATCAGTGAAATAAGGTTGTTCGATCTCATGTATTTACATAGAAAGCAGCCGCCCAGTAATTTTGCTTTTGGCACTTCCACTTGTAGTCTCGATGCGATGCCACATTCGGTAAGGAGGAGAAAGGGGCGTTTCTCATCGGCGCGTTTAGCTACGTATTCGAGCATCTGTGTGGTCGAGCCGACAGAATCTGCTTTAGCTACGACCTTGGGGCTGCATTCTGGGTGGGCGACGACGATCGCTTCGGGATGTTCCCGTCGAAGAGAATCGATCATTTCCGGCTCAAACTCTTCATGGACGTAGCAAGTTCCGTCATAGCAGAGGATCTCCTTGTCGATGCCGCGCTTTTCGAGGGCTCTCCGTAGGTTTTCCCCCATGAGCTTGTCGGGGAGGAAGTAGATCTGGTCATTGGGAATGAGCTCCAGGATTTTCTCCGCGTTGGAGGAGGTGACGCAGACATCGCAAGCGGCTTTGACGGCAGCGGTTGTGTTGATGTAGCAGACGAAAGTATGATCC
>JAJFMM010000090.1 GCA_021772165.1 Chlamydiota bacterium
TTCTTCAGTAAAAAAGCAATGCTTGGAATTGAGAGATCAGCTTGGTAAAAGCGATCTTGAGGAACGCGTAAATAATTTGTTTACCGGCTATCTGGAGTTGATGGATTGCGGTTGTTACTCAAATGCAAAAGATTTTTACAAAGTAATCCAAGGGGGAGTTGCTTCCTTTGATCCGGCGCTTGTCAAAGAGGTGGACCTAGTGCAAAAAGCGGCGAAAGCCTTTCTCACACTTCACGAAGAGGGATTGCGGCACAAAGAATTGGCAGTGAAGCAGCCTGAAGAGGGGCCTCGTTTAAAGCACTGGTTTGTGCTCTATCTCGATGAGTTGAATGTTGCTGTAGCAGAAGGAGATGTAGATAAAATCAAAGCAGTCATGCAGAACATCTTCTATATGCAAGAGAAGCTCAAAGAGATCGGCGGATCGGAGGAGACAAAAAACCTCAGCGCTTTGTGTGATGCAAGGATCGAAGAGATCGATCCGGAGCAGGCGTTTCGCGAAGAGATCAGGAGCTGGTCCAAATGGATGGTCTCCAATGTTGCAAAGCCTATGGGTCTCACCGCCCTAGTGGCAAGTAGTGTGATTGTGCCAATGGCTTTGCACGTAGGTATTAAGAGCGGTGTTGACCGTGTCTTTGGAAGTGAAATCGGCGTAGCAGGCATCGCAGCAGGTAGTGCTATGGGCTTTTTCCGAAGTGCAAGATCTGCAAATCTGGTTGGCATGACCTCATCAGCATTTATCTTTAGTGCATTTATTATACAGCTCAACAATCAGTTAGCTAGCTATCAAGTTCAGCAAGCATAATACTCTCTAAGAAAAGAAAAGAACAGGATAGGCAGGATCGCCTTCGGCGGCAGGATATGCAGGATTCAGTTAGCTGGCTATCAAGTTCAGCAATCTTAGGAACCTCTTAAGAAATAAGGTGCTGCAACACTTCTCCAGCTAGAATCAATAGAGCAAACAGCATCAGAAACATGAGTAGCGGCTTGCCCCCAGGTAGCTGTCGACGGTCTCTCGGATAGTGTTTCATGTAGCGGCAGATCCAAGCCATTAGGGGCGGCATCAGTCCAAAGAGAAACGCACAGCTAACTCCTCCTGCATATCCCAGAGCGACTAGAAAAATATTCGGATAGATCAGAGCGACCACTAGAGGAAAGAGGAAGATGGTAAGAATCAAAAGCGTCTTGTTTGTTCCCTTCTTTTTCATCTTCAGGCCATCTGCCATGAAATCAAAGAAGGAGAGTGCTAGCGGCACGAAAGAGGTTGTCATGGCGAAAAAGGCAAAGGCTTTGCCAATCGCATTGAGCGCTGGGCTCTGGACGTAGTACTTCAGCGGCTCAACGGCATTTTTACCCGCGGCAGCTGCGTCAGAGAGAGCTTGATGCGGTAAAATCCCCAGAATCAGTAATTCCCAAACGAGGTAGACGACAAGAGGGATTGAAGCTCCAATGAAGATCGCTAGCCGGACTTTGCGTACATCTCGCTTCATGTAGGTCATCAGCGTCGGCAAGATCACTTGAAAGGTAAAGGCAGTAAAGAGGATGGGCAGTGCGATCCAGGCCTTGTTCCAATCCATATGAGTGAGAAGAGATGTGTTGACGTAGCCGTAGGAGACGGCGATGAAGGCGAGGTAGGAGAGAATCACTCCGCTGATCAAGACCATATTGATCCGATCCACCACCTGCGTTCCAAAATAGACGATTGCAGCGATGGGGATGAGGTAGAGAACGGTCCAGATCGAGGCGGGCAAGCCGCTTTCTCCAAAGATATCGAAAAGGACTGCACCACCTCCGACGATGTGGGCAATCATCACTGCTAAGAAAAGAAAGAGGTAAGTGACCCAGAAAATCGCTTTTCCCGCAGGTCCAAGCAATCTTTCTCCCATCGAGATGAAGCTCGTATCCGGGGGCATAGAGAGGCTGACCTCTACAATCAGAAGCGCCGTGGAGATCATGAAGATCCAGCAGATAAGATAGGTTAGGACAGATGGTAGAAAGCCGCCGGCTCCTGTTGCAACAGGCATGGCGAGCATGCCAACGCCAATCGATGTTCCTGCAATAAGCAGTGAGCCCCCAATGACGTGTCCCGTGGAGTGAAAGATCTTCATGTGTTCCTCTTTAAACAAATAGTATGAGAGTACTCGGAGGCGGGGATTTTAATAAAGTAGGGAAGAGGTTCGGGAGATCCAAAACAGGAGGTGAGTGCCTCATCTCCTTCTCCATTAGCTATTCGCTAGTTTACATAACATGTATTATCAGACGTTCTACGAGCGGCTCTAGCTTTAATAAAGCTGTGTGAAAATATGTTTTATCATGCTTTACTAAGCCTTCTTTAGATTGGGATTGTTTTGTGAAGAGATCGATTTGTTTAAACATGATTGTGAAAGATGAGAGCCCCGTCATTCGGCGCTGCCTCGATTCGGTCCGAGGGCTCATCGACTCTTGGGTCATCGTCGATACAGGCTCGACTGATGGAACTAAAGAGCTCATCCGAGAGTCTCTCAAAGAGTTCCCCGGACAGCTGCATGAGCGCCCTTGGGTCGATTTTGCTCACAACCGCAATGAGGCGCTAGAGCTAGCCCGCGGCACTTCAGACTACTTGCTCTTTATCGATGCTGACGATGAGTTGGTCTATGATGAAGCCGTTCTTGATCTGAAGAAGGATTGCTATCTGGTGCAGCGTAAAAAACCGAGCTCCGATACAGGAATCTCTTACGCCGTTTTACTGGTTAAGAGCTGCTTGAATTGGAAATGGATCGGCGTCCTACATGAATTGCCACAAAGCACTCAGGCTCAATCGCACGCTGTTTTAAAGGGTTATTGCAACCTCGATCATGGTGATGGTCATCGCTCCCAAGATCCTGATGAGTATAAGAAGGATATCCTAGTTTTAGAAGCGGCTCTCAAGAAAGATCCGACGAACACGCGCTATGCCTTTTTCCTGGCCGAGACCTACAAATGGCAGGGATGGGATTTTCAGGCTATCGAGGCTTATCGGCAAAGAGTGCAGATGCAGGGCAATGAGCAAGAGGTCTATTGGTCTCTCTACTGTATCGCAAAGCTCCAAGGAGATTTGAGTGCTTATTGTCAGGCGCATCAATATCGCCCCTCTAGAATCGAGCCAATCTATGAGATCCTGACGCTGCTTAAGGAGCGAGAGTGCTGGTTTCTCATCTGGTTGCTCTCTCGCTACGCTCTTCCGGTGCCTCTCTCCCGCGATTTTCTCTTTGTGGAGAGTTGGGTCTATGAATGGGGTATTCAGCGCTACTATGAGACCTCTGTTGCAAAGCTGGGGAATCAATGAAGAGATCGATTTGCCTCAACATGATCGTAAAAAATGAGTCTCAGGTGATTCTGCGCTGTCTCGACTCTGTAAAAGCGTGGATCGACTGCTGGGTCATTGTGGATACAGGATCAACGGATGGGACGCAGGAGCTGATCCTAGATGCTCTGAGTGGTATTCCTGGGCAGTTGCATGAGAGTCCTTGGGTCGATTTTGCTCACAATCGCAATGAGGCGCTAGGTCTGGCTAAAGACAAGGCAGACTATCTACTGTTTCTCGATGCGGACGATGAGCTCGTTTTTACGGGAGCAACTCCCCTTCTTGAGCTCGACTACTATCATTGTGTGCAAAGACAAACAAACGCCACTAGCAGCTCTTATGTGCTGCTGCTCGCGGCGTCTCATCTCGACTGGCGCTGGAATGGAGTGATCCATGAGAGGCTTTTGAGCACACAGGCAAAGAGCCACGCCGTGTTGCACGAGCTCTACAATCTCTATCATGAAGATGGCTGCCGCTCTAAAAATCCGCAAAAGTATCTCGATGATGCGGCTCTTTTAGAAAAGGAGCCGGATAACGAGCGCTCTGTCTTTTTTCTCGCAGAATCGCTGCGCTGGGCCGGCGCTGAGTCGCGAGCCATCGAGGCGTATCGGAAGAGAGCTGCTATGGGCGGTGCGGCAGAAGAGGTCTACTGGTCGCTCTACTGTCTAGCTCAACTGACGAAGGATTTCAGTGCGTTTTGCCAGGCGCATCAATTTAGGCCGTCGAGAATCGAGCCGCTGTATGATCTGGGAAACCAATGTATCGAGAAGAGGTGGTGGCTGCTGCTCTGGCTCATCTCCCGCTACGCCCTCCCCTCACCTCTTTCAAACGATCTCCTGCATGTGGATAGCTGGATCTATGATTGGGGAATTTTGCTGCACACAGCGATCTCTTCTGCAAAGTTGGGGAAAAAGGAAGCGGCGCTCGATGCCTTTCACGAGCTTTTGAAAAAAGAGAGTTTGCCGGATCTGCAGCGCACGCAGATTCTTCAGTCGATCCAATGAAGGACATTTAAGTCTTGCACGCCCCGTGTTTGCTGGGATCTCTTTGCGCACCTCTTTTTTGATCCATCCATAGGCGGGTTGTACATTATGTGTCGGATGGACACCGTCCATAAAACAGATCGTTTCGTCCGCGCCAAGTTCTTCCCTAAGTTTTTCGTATCCAGCCACCCATTCTTCCTGCATTTCTAAATTAATCAAATAAACTCAATAAAACTAACTTGAGTAAAGAGGTGCTGTTTAGCGCCTCTTCTGCGTATCTAGGTAAGGGCGAGGAGGCTGTTTTTCAGGCGCTTTTGCGAAAAGAGGGCCTTCCTTATGAGCAGCGAAAGAAAATAGAGCAATTCTTTCCTTAGGCGGGATTGTATAATAGTTTTTAGGTTATTAATGCTTTCTTTATAATATTAGTGTATAGTGGGAAATGAACCTATTACTAGGTAATAATATAATTTAAAAAATAAGGAGAACAAATGAGCTCGGTAAATAACATTAACAATTATGTTTCTTCGAATGTTCAGCCGGTTACACAGGCGAATGCAACTGAACCTGTAAAGCAACAATCCCGTGGAGCTAATTACCTTTGGTCAGAACTTTCCCATCTAGAATCAACTGCTGACCGAATAAAGGCAGATGCTGGAAACATAGAAGCATTAAAAAAAGACGAGATATATTTAAATGATGCAATTAGACCTTTGGTTGGTACAAATATTAACTTGCTAGTCAAAGACTTTCAAGATGTACTTTCCGGCGAGATGGGTCCCATTAGCCCTTCAGAGAAGACATGGGTTTCGCAGACTCTATCTAATTTTAATGGAGATGATTCGGGTAAACTTGCTACGGATTTTATAGGAAAGTATAATGCGTTGTACAGTGCAGTCGACTATGCAATTACCATGGGAGATTCTTCTGCAATTGCAGATGCAGCTGATGCTTTTGCAAAGCCTTTCAAGGATGCCGCAAATGGGCTTACGCCTCTACCAACAAACTCATAAGCAATCCAAACTGAATACTCCCTATCCGCAAGGTTCTGCGGATAGGTTTATTAATCAATCCAGTGCAAGACATTGCGGATGATCGACCAGCGCTCTTTTACCTGTTCTGAAGGAGGAATACCTAGAATCCAGTAGTGATACTGGCGATGGGTATAGCCATTTTGCACTTGAAGTCCCATCCAGTTGTTTAGGAAGCCGGTAAATTTATAGGCGCCCTGCTTCGTCGCATAAGCGAAATAGCGTTTGCCCATCTGACCTTGGTAATCGATGACGGAGTACTGGGGATAATCGAGACACCAGATGAAGGCGGGGATGTGCGACCAGATCCATGCCTCGGCTTCTCCCGATGCAAGGACGTCTAGGTTGCCTTCGACGAGAGTCGCATTAGGGAAGTGTCTTCTAAAAACACTTTTGTAGGCGCCGGTCGCTCCGATTTTGAGGCCTTTATCCGCGACTACTTTTTTATAAAATTGAAATTCAGCCTGCTTTTTGACCGGAACGATGAGCACATTGTTCTGTTCGGTATAGAAGTGGGTGAAATCGATCGTTTCAATGCGCTCTTCATCCATGACAATGGCGCTCATCGCAACGTCGTAGAGATTGCCGTTGAGATCTTCTTCGAGTTTGTCGAGGGTGATCGGGATGAACTCCAGTTTACAGTCCATGTCGCGTGCCAACTGGTACGCCATAGCAATGTCGTAGCCGGCTAGCTCCTTAGCGTTGTTGTAATAGACGTAGGGAACGACTTCCGGATCGTAGCCAACTCTTAGAATTCCGGACTGGAGCACCGTTTGCAATGGATCTTCTCCCGAGGATCTCTCAGGGATTGAATCACCCTGCGTGTAGATGGTGGCTTTCACTGGATTTTCAACGGCCGTCTGGATGCTTAGACCCATGTAGAGGTCGCGGTAGTTGTCATGGAGCTTGACCATCGGCTTGACCAGAAGGATCAGCAGGGTCAATACAGCAAACGCGCCGATCCCTTTTATCAAAAGAGGTTTGATGCGGACCTGCAGCATTTGATAGTAGGAATGGAGAACGAGGATGGAGAAGGTAAGCACACTCGCCACACTGAGGAGCACCTGGAAGTTCAGTGTTACTGCCATCGTCTGAGAGAAGAGTTCTACGGCCTCCGAGGGAAACCCGAGCTGCTCGATGACAAAGGAGACGGCATTGATCGAGAGCGAAGAGGAGCCGATCGAGAGCGGAATCGTGAGAAAGGAGAGGGCTGTCTTCTCAACAAAGGAGAAGGGCTGCCGGTAGTAAAAGGAGATGAAGAGAATAAAAAAGAGTAAAAGAGCGTTACCGATCTGCGCAAAGGAGTATCCGAGGGGCATGATCGTCTGAGAGGTCGTGCGAAAGTTCTGCTCTTTGAGCTGGTACTTATCTTCGAATCTCCTCAGGTACATGTTGATGAAGGGAATCGCGATCGTAGGCAGGCCTGTGACAAAGGAGAGCAAACAGACGGAGCGGAATGCGGAGATCGATTCTCGGTATTTCATTGGCGTTAGCGTGCAGAGCAGAAGAGGCAAGATGATGAACGTCAGAAACAGTGAGATCATGATGAAGCAGATGACGTAGAATTCGATTTTGCTCAGATCGTAAAAGTAGGCTGTGCCTGTAACCACGGCAAGGTGAGCGAAGACGCCGATGGGAGAGATGTTGGCGATCCATCTCAGAATTCTTTCGATCATCTGATTCGCGCCTTCCAGAAAGCCGAGTAGGGGCTCTTTTTTATCGAGGTGCATCAAGGCGAGACCTGCGATGACACCGAAGATCGCTACCGCAGGTACGATGTTGTTGGCCAGATCGTAGATGGGGTTTTCCGGAATGATGTAACTCATAATATTTTCTGTAAGAGATGGCTGCACAGAAGAGTAGTCTGTTGGGATGAATGAGCCAGAACGCGCTTTGGGAATGAGTAGGTAAAAGAGGTAGATGGTCAGGAACATCGCGCCCCAAAGAAGCACCCAAATATGCCACCCTTTTTTTAAGAGAATGAGCGCTGTAGAGCGATTGATCGATCCGAGACCGTGAATAATGGAAAAGCAAATATAGGGAAGGACAACCATCTGGAGAAGCATG
Organism: Chlamydiota bacterium; assembly: GCA_021772165.1. GTDB lineage: Bacteria > Chlamydiota > Chlamydiia > Chlamydiales > SM23-39 > JAKBAE01. The sequence goes on from JAJFMM010000090.1 coordinate 7,398, forward strand.
ACGAAGGCATCTCCAATAGGTTTGAAGACGTTCGCCAGGGGGCCTAGGAAGATTCCTGTGAATACTCCCAGTACTACCGCGGCAAGAACTTCGAGGCCTAATAGTTTTCTAAACACACCTTCTTACCAATAATCGAAATTCTGATCTTGCTGCTGGTCTTGCATGCGCTCGTCCTCTTCAGTCCACTTGTAGCCCTTCTTCTCTTTCTTTTCAGGAGGATCTTCTTCCTCTTTTTTGGGAGGTTCCGGTTCTGGCTTAGGCTTTGGAGTGAGCTTTTTTGATGCGGTATATATACCTGCCCTAGAAACTTCAGGATTGTAGGGCGCCTCAGTTGACTCCGGCTGTCCCGGTTGAGGCTGATTGGGAGCTGGCTGCTGCTGTGGTGCTGGTGGCTGCTCTGGCTGAGGATTTTCATCACCGCTATATCCGCCCGTTTCATCGCCTGTTTGCTGAGATGCACCTTTTTGCTTAGTGAACTTTTTTGTAGGCGTCTGCACGATTAGCATCGACACTTCTTCAGGTATTGTATCCGGTTGTGTTGCCTGAGGCTGCGCGGGAGCTGACGGTTGCACCGGCGTGGCAGGACGCGGCTGTAGAGGTCCTGCTCCGCCCTGAGGTACACCTGCTTGAGGTTCTTCAGTTTTCGGTTTCTTTACCTTCTGAACAGGCTTCTCCTTTTTTGCTGGCGCCTTAGGCGTTCTCATCGGCTGTAGAGGCTTTGTCGTTGTAGGCTTTGTCTGCGTCTGAGGTGCTACCTGCTTCTTTTTAGATCCGGGAGGAGCATCCAGCGCTTTTTCTAGCGCCTCATTTTCTCGCTCTTGTTTCTGTTTTTTCTCGAAACGGATCCTTGCTTTTTCTATCTGTTCATTTTCTCGATCTTGGTTGGAGCGAGATCTTCTCGAAGGATAGCGCTTATGGCCCTCTTTCTGATCGAGGAGATGGTTGTAGTAGTCATAACCCTTGGCGACGAGAATGCCTTCTTTGAAAATCAGAGGGGTCAGGTTGCGAGCCACTGGCTTGGTTTGCCCTAGAATGGTCATTCGGGTTACATAAAACCAGACGTCGTAGCAGAGCTCTTCATAGACAATCTGCTCATTGATCGCTGGATAGTGCATGATTTGAAACACTTCTTCTTCGGACATGCCGAGGCAGATCTCTCTCATTCGGTAGACATTGTTTGTTGCATCAGACGAGGTAATGAGTGAGTTGTTGCCGATACAACCCGTGGAGAGAAGGAAAAGAGCTAGAATAGATAATAGTCGCATACCTTTTTCGGATAGCCGATCATCAATTCACTGTCAATCTTCTTCCTTTTCTTCTTCTTCACTTTGTTCTCTTTTTTCATCTTCATTATCTTTCTTTCTCTTAGAAGTGAAAGAAGTAGAAAAAGGAGACTGTGCAAAAAAAGGAACTGCAAACGGAACGGTGTGCGATTCCGATGAGGTAGGCTTAGATGCTACCGTAGGTTCGCTAGAGGCTCGAGGCGTCTCGAGGGAAATGATGGAGCGAAGATGAGGCCTAACTTCTTGGGGAGGTGTCGTTTTAGCCGTGGGCGAGGATTCGGATTCGGCGGGAGCTGTTTTTGTGCTTTGCTGAGGGGCTGTTCTCTGCTCAGGGGCATTGGGCTTATCCCCTTTGATTTGACGACCGATCTGATTGACAGACTCTCTTCGAAGTTCGTGGCTGTTTTGCTTTTTTTCCGGAGATTGCTCTCTTTCCACCTGTTTTTTTGGCGCTTCGCCGAGATCTCTTGCCTCCGGCTTGGCCGGATTGAGAGGATTCTTAGCCTTTCCATGGAAGGAGGGATGCTGCAGGGATGCTGCCAGACGATCGAGAAGAGGAATTAACCTCTCGGCCACCGCCTTCACAAGAGGCGCTTCTCTTGAGCTCTCTACCGGAACCATTTTCAGGGCGTGCTTGACCTCTTCCAGTAGTTTGGCCACAGGCGTGTTGATGGCGAAAGGCTTTGCCTGCGGCTGAGGGAGGCTCCCTCGCTCTTGAGTCTGCGGATTTTTTGGATCTGTAGTGACTCTGGCTGCCGGAGGAATTTTAGGCGCACTCTCCCCTCTTTGAACAGCAGATCTGGGGGCCTGAGCCTCATCGACAGCTTTTTCAAGTTTTTTCTGGAAAGAGTGCAGAATCGGAACTACCTTCAAATCACTATCAAAAGATATTTTTCCAGCCGGCGGAACAAAAAGAAGTTTTGACGCTTCTTTTAAAGAGGCGCGCAGATCTTTTCCAGTGCTGCCGGTTGATATACCGGAGCTTTGGTTTAAAAAAGAAAGAAGCTGCACCAGTACTTGTACCGGATTCGTGGGTTCGATAGACATGGCAATATTTTACCATTTCTTAACTTACTAAGCAATTACTCAAGAGACTCTTTTTCAGGGGTTTTCAATTCTTTTTTTGGGGAGTAATAGCTAAATATTGTATAACATATCAGATGGATTGGCAGATCATTCTTTTACTTCTGGTTATTGGAGCGCTTTCCGGCTTTTTGGCCGGCCTCCTTGGCATTGGCGGTGGCTTTATTCTGGTGCCTCCCCTCTTCTATCTCTTCCGGCAGCAGGAGATCCCACCCGATCAATTAATGCATATTGTGATTGCGACCTCTTTGGCCGTTACAGCGATGACGACACTCGGCTCCACCTACGGACACTATCGAGAAAACGCGGTGAACTTCATCGTGCTGCGCAACTATGTCGGAGGGCTGTTTTTCGGATGCATCTCCGGAGCTTTTATCGCGAATCTTTTACCGAGCGTGGTTTTAAGGATGATTTTCGGCTGCATACTCTTTTTGATAGGGCTCTATTTCCTCTTTTTCAATTTGCCGACCGTCAAATGTTCCTTGCCATTACCCTTGCTCAATCTCTTTGGATTTATCATCGGTAATTTATCGAGTCTGCTTGGCGTTGGGGGCGGCATCTTTACAGTGCCCGTGCTGATCTGGAACAAACTCTCGATGCACAAAGCTGTAGGAACTTCGTCAGCAGCGACCCTTGTCTCTGTTTGGGTAGGCTCCTTGACCTACTTGATCCTAGCTCCACCCTCTCCTTCAAATTCCGCACTCTTTGGCTATATCGACCTGCCAGCCTTTGCGACCCTATCGATCGCAGCTCTTCTAACCGTACGATTTGGAGTCAAGGCAGCACATAGAGCGCCAGTTATTTTACTGAGACGTGTTTTTGGCATCGCACTTTTGTTGATTAGTTCAATGATGCTCTTAACAGGTAGAAAAAAGGCGAATTTAGTCCCAGCGACGGGAACGTTTCTTTTTTTGGACAGTAGTCGAGGGAGCTTTTTCGACTTGAAAATCGATCTCGGCATCGTCAAACCAGGCGGATAGCAGATGGTAAAGACGTTTGCCTTGATCATACACGAACTGATCTCTGCCTGTCGCAGTAGACCAGACATAGGCGGAAATCAAAAGAGCTGACCAGATGATTCTTTTCATAATTATTCGGACAGTAAAAGATTTCGAGTTTGTTTGCAATTATGTTTTGGAATAGTAACCAAGAACTTTATAATGACGATGATTCTCAACGAATTCGAATCGATTAGACCGGCTTATGAAGCCGCTCAAGAGGAGACACTGGAGTGGCTTGTTCAGGCTCATACAACGTCGCACGCAAGAGCTCTTGCCCTCAAGGAAAGTGATCCAAGCGTCGCTCTGTTTAAAAAAGAGATCAGAGAAAAACAGTGGCATGTTGGCTGCAAACCCGATGCGATACAGAAGCGCGGACACATCCTTGCCGACTATCGCCACTCTGATTGGAAAACGATGCAGCTCTTTCGCCTCGACGAGACACCCGCCGGATCGAGCCTTGGAAAAAAGATGGCCGTTTTCGAAGCACATGCGGATCAGATATTCGAACAGTTTTATCCAGAAGGCTCCCCTGCTCCGGACGATCTGATCCACGTGAGCTGCACAGGCTACGTCTCTCCGAGCGGCGCACAGAAGATCGTATCGAAAAGAGCTTGGGGTGAACTTACGACCATTACGCACGCCTATCACATGGGATGTTACGCATCGATACCGGCACTGCGCCTAGCGAATGGATTTCTCGCAGGCAAAGGCGGCACCACAGACATCGTGCACACAGAGATCTGCTCGTTGCACGCCAACCCCTCGATGCACGGTTTGGATCAGCTGGTCTCTCAGAGCCTGTTTGCCGACGGCTTTATCAAATACAGAGCTACGAATCAGTCCGATCTTCCCCACATCAAAGTGCATACCATTCATGAAGAGATCATTCCCGATTCGATCAAGTCGATGAG
>JAJFMM010000010.1 GCA_021772165.1 Chlamydiota bacterium
GCCCAAATCGTAGGTCTTTTTCCATACGTCGCAACCTCCCATGGGGTTCTCTTGCTCGCAGGATTTGGAAACGAAGATGCCACCTTGTTCAATGAGGGGGCCGCAGTCAGAATAGCTGCTGTCATTGCAGGAATAGACCAGGTTTTTCGACCAAAAGTCTCGAGTAATCTCCAATCCGTGAATGTTTCGCGTGGAGGGTTCATCGACCACTTTTGAAGAGATGAGGTGGCAGCGAGGATCTTTCTGTAGTTTGTCTAGGGTGCCGGGGGAATCATAGACAAATTCATCCGGCCCTGCGATTTTTGCGGGTGTTATGTTTGGTACTTCATGATAGTTATCGCATTTGTCACCGCAGTTGTTTTTATGTCGATATTTGGCAACCAGCTTATATTCATCATGGGCCCACCCCGCCTCTCGCTTAATTTCGAATGTAGGTCCTTCCAAAAAAGGCTTTCGATTCTTTCGGATGTGTTTTTTCCATTCTTTGACTTTGTCTCTCTGGAGCATCCACCGGCCTTTCTCTGAGCTCTCTTCATGCCCATTGCATATCGAGTCAGGACGGCCGATGATGGGAGGCGTTACAGGCACGACTCTCTCTTGCCGGATTGTTTTCAGATCGGTTTTTCCTTCTCGGCAAATGCGTAAATCCGTCTCTTCATCATGATAGATTTTCTCGATTTTGCTGATGCCGAGGATCTCTTCGGCATGCTCCAAAATGTCATCATCGTTTTCATAGGCGATGAGAGAGCCTGCCAAGCAGAATAGAAGTAAAAAAATTGCGGTTTTTTTCATACGGCATCTCCTCCGCCCCAAATGTCCTTTGCGCCTTGCTCAATGTTATCGAAAATTTGGGGAGCTATGCCCCCCATATCGATGGCTCCCGCGGCTGCCTCAGCAGCTTTGGCTCCAGGGATAAATGCTTTGATAACGCCAATGAGGTCGTAGCAAAGATGCATCTTGGTCCAAACGACATAGGCAAAGTCTTCCTTTCCAGGGGCGGTCTTTTCAGCTTCCCAGCCAGAGGTGCTTTCTCCCAGGGGATGGCAATAGACCTTTTTCCCGTCGATCTCCGTGCCCTCCAAATCGGGTTCTGGATAGATGAGTTGCGTTTTGTAATGTGACTTTTGCATATGCGCAAACACCTTCTGGTTGCAGTAGTTGTCCTTTTCAAACCCGGTACCCAATTTAAAGAGTGACCTGACAAAATGATGGCGCGCCAACACTCTCTGGACGAGAAGGGAGCTGGCCTGTACGCCTCCGACATGGTTGGCGACATGGCCGGTGAACGGGTACAAAGAACCTTGGCATCCGGCGCACCAAAAGAGGTCGTCGTTCGGCCTTCGTTGGTTGGCGTCTTTACAGCTCTTACTGCACGCTTCTTGAAACTCGGGTTTTTTGTAGATGTACATCTCCATGCTGAACACGCTGGCGAGACCGGGATTTCTCCAGGTTGGATCCCATTCGCTCAGATAGATGGGGCACGGCTTCAAGGGGTCTTTGACCTCCATGGCTTCGCATCCAGGAATCAGAGAAGCGATGCGAAACAGCGGCAGACAAACGCTATGCACATGATAAAAACTCGTTCTTCCGGCGTCTGTGGATTGGGAAATCCCTCCGCGATGTTTCGCCGAGCGCTTGTTTTTAAAGCATTTGCCTTTGAGAAGAAGAAATTTGTACGGTGTCGGGGTTACCTCGATGAAAAACATCGGCTCCCAAAAAGCGAGTGGAATGCCGGCTTTTGCGTTCTTAAAAACATTTGGAACGAGGTTTTTAAGTTTGGCGAAGAAATTTTTCCCCTTCCAAATTTTGCCATCTAAACATGTGCAAACATAGGGCTTTTTTTTTGTCTCGAAGTCTACAATATCTTCCTCTCCGGCGTGGAGCCAGTTCTTGGGAGCGGCCCCTTTCGGGCCGACGACGTGCATGGGATAGACGCACTTCCAGCAAAAATCGGTGATGGGGTTGATCCATTTTTCGTTTGGCTCCGACTCGAGATCAAAATCTAGGGGTGAGTCTTCTTCAGGTTTTCGATTCCGGAAATCGTCGAACCATTGATTTCTTGTTTCCTTATCCTTAAATGGATTGTTGAACTTGTCTCCAGGAGGATCGTATTCCATTTCCTCTGGGATATCCGGCATTTGCCACTCTACCATGTCTTCATACGGCATGATGTTGTTGTCCAAGAAAGCGCCGTCTCCAAACAGGGTGGTGAATCCAAATATCGGTAAAATACAACAAGTCCAAAGTCTGTTCTTCATGCAGCGCCTCGAATCTTTTGGAGCAGGCTGCGGGCGCTCTCGTTTGTTTCGCCTTGTTCTTTCATGATTTCCAGAGTAGCTTCCAAGCCGATGTTGCCCGATAGCTTATCGAAACGCCCTTGCTCTCGGAGAACAACAGTTGGAGTGGCCTCGATGCGATATTGATCGAAGAGAGTTGGATCGAGATCGATCTGGGCCATGACGCCTGCCTCTCTCAGTCTCACGACGTTTTGCATCAAAGTGTCGAATGAGTTTTGCGGTAGCCCCCTGACAACGAAGACGCCTCCCGCCTTTTCCAGCGGCAAGGAGAGATCTATCCAGGTAGCGTCAGGCATGGAAAAAGACATGAAGACGAGAAGGTCGCTCTCGACCTCTTTTGCCATTGTGCAGCTTTTACATTCTTTTCCCTTTTCGAGCTGCTGTAGGTATTCGGTAGGAGCCAATAGAAGAAGTGCAGCTAACAGATAGCTCATCGGATCTCTTCTCCTTTCTCGTTGATGAGAACTTCTTCAACAAACATTTTAGATCCGCTTTGCTTCGCGAGCGCAGGAGTATTTTGGACCTTGAGTTGCAGGGTTAAAAAACCTGCTTGGTCGAAATAGATGTCGCGATCCTCTTGTTCCTGCAGCCTTATCGGGCTTCCTTTGACCAGGATCCACATGAAATTATCCGGCTTTTTGCGAGCCCAAGCGAGTTCTGCGGGATCGGTTCCATCCAGAAAGAGCATTCCCCCGGGAAGATCGATCTCGTCGAGGGGATTCAATGTCTCTCCCTTTTGAAACAGCACCTTGTCTCCAACTGTCACATCCTCTGTGAGCGTTTGGGAAAAATCAACGTTGAAAGAGCGCATTTCTATGCTCTTGCCAATTCCGGGAATCGGATCGGGATTGAGGCAGTAGTTAATGATCTCTTCTTCGACCGAGCGCCCTTTCATGGACTCTTGCAGTTTTTGCTGCAGGTAGTGCGTCATGTCTTCCTCTGCGACCGCAAAATTCTCTCCCCGAGATCCAAAGTCCTTGGCTAAGAGTGGAGAGGCGGCTAAACAGATTAAAATGCATTTCTTAAACATGGCCGTCTTTCCTCATTTCTCGAACAGCATCTTTGGCTAAGAGGCCTTGGCTGAGCTGCTTTTTGAACTCTTTTTGATGCTTCAAAAGCCACTCAAGGGCGTCCTCGATGGACATGCCTTGGCTTTGCAGCTCTTGTACGGCCTGAAACTCCTCGGCTTTGGTGGAGTAGAGTGCTGCGGAAAAGGGATCGAGCTTGAGTTGGGCCACAGTCGATGCCCCGCTTGATTTGTGGTACAAGAACAGCTCTGAGTATTTGCCCGACTCCATTCTCAAAGAGGAAAGAGCGGCTTCCTTGGAGGCGTCCATCGGGATCAAGTTGTCTCTTTTCAAAGCGTTAATGGAGTCGTTGTCTTTGCCCAGCATCACCAGCCAATTGGAGTTTTGGAATGCGGCTCTGGCTCCGTGGGAGCGCTCGAAGTCCTTGATGCTTTGCGTGCCCACGACAAGTGCGCCGTTGTATTTACGCAATCTTCGCGCCAAACTTTCTATAAAGCCTTCCATCTGGGGGCTTTTCAATAGATCCCACGCCTCGTCGATGCAGATCATGCAGCGGCGATTCCGGTCTCCCATGAAAATCTGGTTGGAGATGGTCAACGTGAAAATTTGTAAGATCACCGACTGTAGATCCGGCATATTCTTGAGCTCTTCTGTCTCGATCACGACGATGTCTGCCGTAAAATCCACAGGTACAGATCCATAGAAGTAGTTGGCGTAGACGCCTTGGCGGCCATACTTTTTCAATCCTTCTTTCAGGCTTTCGATCGCTCCGATCATCAGCTCTGATTGGAACGTCATAGTATCCATGAGCTGGATCACTGTATCGATCGTTGCGTTGGTTCCCTCTTTTTCCCAGGCAGTCTTCACCAATGAGCCGAGAATATCAGCCCGTTCTTTGTCGATGGTTTGCGAGGGCATCGCCATCGTCGCTACGATTGAGGCGACCATTTCCAGCCCTGTATTCACAGCTTCCTGCCCCGCATTGGTTTCGATGAGCTGGAAAGGATTGAGGTTGAGGCTGCTTTTTTCCGAAAAGTTTAGATATTGCCCATTGAGAAGCGTGCACAGTTTTTCGAAGCTTCTTCCCAAGTCGAGAATATAAACTCTTCCACCCTGGCCCAAATGGCTCATGATCATCTCTTGCATGAAGACCGATTTACCCGATCCGGACGGACCGATGACGATGGAGTTCAGGTTTCCCTCTGTCTCAAAAGGATCCCAGGTTGCGATCTGGCCCTTTCTTCCCATCAGCATCGTGCCGCGGGAGGAATTACCCCACCATTCGCCGATGCAAGGAATCAGGTGCGCCGTTTCGTCGGTGAGCGTCGTCCGCATCGAGCGAATTCGTCGTAGTTTGGAAATCGATGCTGCATCCTCGCCCCAAGCCATAGGTAAAGAAGAGAGGAAGTCGGAAAGATGCAAAAAGGAGTTCTCCTGCAGTCGGAACCCATATTTCTGAAAGAGAGCCAAAAAGATCGACTCGGCTCTGACGAAACGCGCAGCATTGGCCCAAAGCCCGCTGCTGAAGCGCGTTTCCACGAACTTTTCTCCCTCCAGGAGTTTCTGTTTCACGTGGAGGCTCTCCTCCATTTCCAGCAAAATGTCCGGTACCATGCGGGTGAGGGATGGGAACTTCGATTGATGCTCGAGCATCTTCAGCTTTCCCTTGAAGCGCGTCTGGACTTTTTCCTGCGAGGGAAAGTGAATGCCGAAATGAAGATAAAACGGTGAGGGAATTCGATAGGAAACGTTGAGAAAATCGCCCATCAGCTCGCCCATTTGCGCCAAGCTCCAGCGATCCGGCACATCGATGGCCTCGTAAGTCTTTAGCCTTGCCGTTTCGGCTCCTTCATGGAACAGCAGCCCGTCTTTCGCGACTTCCAAAGCCCCGCCGGGTAAAAGAGCCTGCCGTGAAATCCAGTTATTCTGATCCCACGAAGTTCTAGTTTTCGTCTTGGTGGAAAGATCGAAATTGAGCATGCCGGAGAGAAGCTCGATCAAAGCCAAAGGTTCTACTTCGGAGGCCTGGCTAATACGGGAAAAGACCTCGAGGGCCTTGTTTCTTTTTTCAACGAGCTTGAATGGATCGGCCGTTTTTTTCTGGGCGTAGGAAAAGAAAAACCTGAAGATCCTAGGAGGGATGTCTCCTTCTTTCGACTGTTTTTCGAGAAACTCTTTTTTCTTGTCTGCGATTTTAGAAAAGATCCCGCCTTGCTTCAGTCTGGGCTCCATCCACTTCTCCACAAACCCATCGATCCGCGGATCGGCAATGAGCAGGCACTGGATTTGAGCTCCGTCTTCTCCGATTTCTCGGAGCAGGGCGCTCAGCTCTTTTTGCGCATCCAGTCCGCCTCCTAGCAGAGGCGCGACTTCCAAAACAAACCCGTAGCTTGATCGGTTTTCATAAAGGCGCTTTTCTTGATCATAGAGTCTGTAGGGAAGGAGGTCGGCGAGAAAATCAAAACTGATTGAATCGGAAGAATCATGATTGGAGAGGTCATCAAAAGAGGAACTCTCTCCGAAAAAATCCGCGAATTTCTCACTTAAGCGACGAAAGGTGCTCATTGAATTGAAGCTCCTTGCGGCCCTTCTTCGACCAGTACGCTCTCTTTTTCATGCTCTTTTAGAAGATAGAGCTTCTGAATTTCTTTCGTTCTAGCTGGGTTTGCTTTTCTTTTTTTCTTTCTCTTTTCCTGGTTTTTCAAGAGCAGGGCAACCTCGGTATCTTTTATGAAAAGATCTCCTTCACTCTCTTTTTCAACGATCATATCCAAAACCTCAGAGACCGGCTTGCAGCCGATTCCCTCGCCAGGAGGGCAATCGAAGGTCGTTTTATAAATTCCGCAGGACGCTGTAAATAAACAGATAAAACTAATAATAATCGCTTTCACGGCATCCTCTTTTTACTGATATGTTCACCCAAAAGCTCCTCTGACGGATACTCGTCGAGAAGAACCCCGTCGATTTCAAACGTAGGGAGAATCGTGACTACATCTTTTTGTTTGATAAATTGATAGGCGCTTTGAAACGCCCGGGTTTCTTTCAAAAATTCAATCTTGTCCAGATCGGCCAAGGGCTTGTTCAAAGCTTCCATGGCACGCTGCATCAGCTTGCATCCCTGGTTCCCTCCCGTTTTGAGAAGCTCTTTTGCCAAAGACTCAAGAAACGGCAGTTTTTCCGAAGCTTCCAACTGTTCGAGACAGACCATCAACTGCAACGTCATGAGATCGGCAGGTTGCGGGTGAAAGATGAAATTCGCTTCCCCCGTGTCGATATAGTTGGCTTTGATCGAGGGAAATTCCTTTTGGATGAAGTCCATGCACTTACCGCAACCCAAAGAAAAATACTCGACGACCTGTGTTGGGGCGGCCTCATTTCCGCAGGGGATCTGATACTCGGAATCAAGCTTGTCTAAGGCCATGAGAGAAGAAGCGCCGCCAAACAGAGCGAACAGTGAGAACAAAAATTTATTCACGCTCCCTCCTTTTAGCTTCGCGCTCCATGTCGAATTTCTTCTTCAAATCCTTTTCTCCAATCTTCACCGTCTTCGTAAACACGACGTCGACGACTCTGCCAGCTGCGATCTGAATAGCCGGCTGGAGCTGTTCTGCCCGTTTAATGAAGTATTCGGACATTTTCCCCATTGCGGACGCACCACCTTGCATCCCCGCGTTGCCGAAAGCATACTGGTAAGGATTGGCCACATTCTCGTTTTTATCCTTTTTAACACCTAGCTGGAACGCCGACATGGCTCCTTGGCCTATCCCTTGAAGCGTGGCTGCAAAAGCTGCGCGCGTGATGATCTGGCCTGAGCGGTCGACGACAACCCCGCGCAGTCCCTCGCGGCCGTCTTCTCCCGAGACATAAGCGCTGATCTCCGTCTCAATGAACGAGCCGTTGGTCTCGACGAGCGTCATTCTCTCGCCACGCACATACACGCGTTCACTCGAAATATCGCCAATCGCGTTACCGAGGATGATGCTACCTTTCAAGGGCACTCTCACATTTCTCGGAAGTTGGCCGTTATCGAGAGGGCGTAAGAGCACCATGTTCGGCCCCGTCGGCTTATGCACCGCTACGCTGCAGTCTGCTCCCGATACGAGAACCGCTTTGAGGACCGTTCCGGCAGGAATTTCGTAAGCAACGTGCTTTTCACCCTTTTTTACCGGACGCTCCCAAGATCGCAACATTGGGGCGGCCTTGCGCTTTTCCACCGCTGGTGGAGCCACAGCCTCTCTCATTTTTTCGATCAGCGTCTTCTCCAGATTGCCGATTTTATCGACGAGCGTGTGCGTTTCTTTAAGAAGTTGGTCGCTTTGTTCTTTCGACTCCACACTATCTTCTTTCAGCTCGGTTATAGAGTCTTCCAAAGAGTCGAGCCTCGTCTGGATCTCGTCATTGGATTGCTCTAAAGTAGAAAGACGAACCGTTTGCGGATCGACCTCTTGCGAAACGACCTCAAAGGCCTCCTCGGCCCCTTTTTTTGCGTACGGCTCGGGTTCACTGGCGTCCATCGAGAAAATAAGTACCCCTGATACTCCCAAGACACCTAGGATTAAAATTTGAAAAAGCCTTTTTTGCTTGGCTCCAATCTTTGCTGATGAAAATTTCATGGGTTACTCCTTCGCTTTGCCGATAAGGCAAACTGCCCGCTCGTTCTTATCGAGTTCATGAGACATCAAAAAGACCCAGGAGACGCCCTCTTTTTTCAAAGCATCTGCGGTGAGTACGATCGGCTTTTTGCTGTGATTAACGAGTTCATAGACACTGATCGTCTCAAAAGGACCCTCGATCACCTTGACGATCTCGGCAGTCAAAGGATCAGGCACACGTAAGG
>JAJFMM010000091.1 GCA_021772165.1 Chlamydiota bacterium
ATGTAGCGTTCCCATTGGCCAGACTATTGGAGCAGATTGTTATTTCCGCCTTGAATGTCCCCACTAAATCACCAATCTTCACGGTCTGACTTGGAGCAGTTAGTGAGTAAGCAGAAGACGGAGCCGCATAGGCAGAACCCAAGCCAACCGCCCAAACTGTCGCCGCAACAACGGCCAAGCACAACAGTTTCATAGATCGGCCTGTCTTGTTGATAGTAACTTGACGCATAGATTATTACCCCATTAAGTTTTGAAAAGTTAATTGCCCATCGAATTCAACAGTTAGTTGAGAGCAAACGATTTAGTCATAGTCCCAACTGGATCAATTGGAAATCAAATAATTTCCAGAGCCTTTTTCGCTTCTCGCTTGCGACGAAATATGCTATAGACTATCAACAAATTGAGCAGTAGTGATGTGATAAAACTCACAGATAAAACATAAAAGAAACGCAGGTTTCGCAGGTTCCAGGTCTTGCAATACAACATACAGAGCACTTCCTCTTTCCACTCTCAACTGTTATTTGTGTCAATGCAATACGCGCACACAACGTACGTATGATTTAAAAATGACAGTTTTCCCCATCAGGCCAAAGGGTCAACATCCTTAGGTAAGTTAACGAGCTTTCTCTTTTTTATTCGATAACTTGCGGCGAGGGTGTTTTGCTTGATGTGCGTGAGTTTAATCACAGCTTGTCTTTTGCATTTATCTATATACTGTAGAAGCGAGAACCAAACTGGGCTGTTCTTGCAATCTTGAGGCTGAGGCATGTGCCTTGCTATGTCGTCCTAACGGAATCAGGAGCACGGAGATTAAGCAAGTAAGTGGCTTAGACGAAACTAATTACTGGAGAAAAGAAATGAGATTGTCAATATTTCAGATTGACTGCTTTACTGCTCTATTTTTAATGGCGTGGGTTCTGCCTGTTGCCGCCAACCCGGGGGCAGCAGTACGCTGTGATTTCAATGGTGATGGCTATGACGATTTAGCAGCTGGCGCACCTTCGGAAGCAATAGGTAGAAAAATGGGGGCAGGGTCGGTTAATGTAATATATGGATCAGCTAACGGTTTGTCATCTTCAAACAACGAGATATTCCATCAAAACGCTACTGGTGTCAAAGGTGCCTCTCAAGAAGGGGACGCATTTGGTGCCGCTTTGGCATGCGGTGATTTCAATAACGATGGTTGGGATGACCTTGCTATTGGCGTACCACATGAAGATATTGGGTCCATTAAGAACGCAGGAGCTGTAAACGTAATATATGGATCACCCTTCGGTTTACATGCAACGCTGATTGCTAATAAGCTCTGGCATCAAAATAAGTTTGGTAGCAATCCGGCAGAAACAGGTGATCGTCTTGGAAGCTCTCTTGCCACAGGTGATTTTAACAATGATGGCTATATTGATCTTGCTATCGGAGTACCTGGTGAAGATGTGGAAGGAATTCGTAATGCCGGTGCGGTAGCCATCTTATATGGCAGTACTGATGGATTGGTATCCGCTGGTGCTACTTTGTTCCATCAAAATACGGGAAACATTAACGGTAGTGCCGAGGCAAATGATAATTATGGTGAGGTTTTAGCCAGTGGCGATTTTAACAACGATGGCTATGCCGATCTTGCTATTGGTATACCTCAGGAAGATATAGGGAGTAAACAAGACGCAGGTGCAGTTAGCGTGCTTTATGGTAGATCGACTGGTTTATCTAGTAGAGGTGATGATCTTTTCCATCAAGGTAACCTGACCGGACTCGGCACGACCCCCGGTGAGTTCGAACAGTTTGGTGCGGCATTAACAACTGGCGATTTTAATGGTGACGGTTATACAGATCTTGCAGTAGGTGTGCCTGGTGAAACAGTAAATGGGCAGCCTATGGCTGGTGAGGTGATCATTATTTCTGGTTCTTTATTCGGGTTAACCGTCTTTGCTAATAGTCAACGATGGACTCAAGATTCTAGAGCCATAAAAGGTGTGGCCGAGGAAGGTGATCGTTTTGGTCACGCTCTCGCGGCCGGGGATTTCGACAATAATGGTTATGATGATCTTGCAATCGGTGTTCCCGGTGAAGCTATTGGTGATTTACTTGGAGCTGGTCTGGTTAATATTCTGCGAGGGTCTAGTTCCGGCTTAACTGCAAGTGGCAACAGCTATTTTCACCAAAACAGCCCATCAATAGATGGTGAATCCAAACCCGGGAATGCCTTCGCTCGCACATTGGCAACAGCAGACTTTGATGGTGATGGATACGATGATCTTGTTGTTGGAATTCCTGGGGAGAAGATTGGAAACAAAGTCGCAGCCGGTGCAATGCAGACAATGTATGGCGGTAATTTAGGATTATTTGGCTGGAGTGGTAGGCTATGGAGTCAAAACTCTGCGGATATTAAGGGGAGATCTGAGACGGGTGATTTGTTAGGTGGCGTCAGCGCATCAACGGGCATTTATCGTATTCCTTACCTAAGTGGGACTCAGGTTCGTATCGGTAATGACCAATATGGGCATCGGCTTCGTATTGATATGAGTGGAATTGGTGGGGGGCCCGATTGGCTTGTTGCCGCTGCTGATGGTATTGTTCGAGCAGTGGTTGATTACTATGCAGAGCCAACTGAGAACAACAATTATGTGTGGATTGAACACAGCAACGGAGAGTGGAGCAAAT
>JAJFMM010000092.1 GCA_021772165.1 Chlamydiota bacterium
TCGTATTGGCGTTGAGTGCACCCTGACCGATTGCCGTGTTGTTGCCCCCTATAGTATTGCTCTCCAAAGCCACGGAACCAACAGCGGTATTATTCACTCCTGTCACATTGGCTGTAAGAGCCTGGAACCCAACCGCAACGAGACTGCCTCCGGTCGTATTTGCTGTTGCGGCCCGATAGCCTACAGCTACGCAACCATTCTGATCGGTATTGAAAAGGGCCTCTGCTCCTATAGCAACACAATTACCGAATGTAGTTATGGTTTTGAGAGCTCCTACCCCAACAGCTGTGTTGTTAACTCCTACCGTGTTGTTATAGAGTGCCCAATAGCCAAGCGCCGAGGAGGAAGCTCCCGTTGTCAGGGAATTGAGAGATTGGAAACCCATTCCTGTATTCTTAAGAGCCCCGGAGGGATTTGCACTTGCTAAAGTTGAGACGCCAACTGCTGTGTTGAACGTTACTGAATCTGTCGTTAAAACAGAATCTGATGGTGTATTGTAATTACAAACGTTATGAAGAACCATTTTAAAACCTATGTTTTTGTTAATTTAATGAAAACAGATTTGTTGCAGAAAAATAAAAAGATAAACTCTGTTTTTATATATAAAAAAACAGAAAATTATTATCCAACAAAATAACAAACTATCTAATGAACACAATTAAAATTACCGAAGGGATTGCAGGAAAGACCTGCAATCCCATTCATTATTATGTCCTATTCCAGTTTCCTTGAGATGCATAGACAAGCCAATCGGTACTGGCCACCGAGCAGACAACGTTCAAAACATCACCTTCTGTTGTAGAAGTAAAGTGACCGCCTGTTCCTGTGGTGGTCGTCGTACCGCCAAACCGAATCGTCTGACCGGCGGCTTGTGTGAAGGCCAGAGCAGTAGCACTGCCGCGAGCAACCGACACAAGATCTCCCTCTGCTGATGTTAGAGGCAGTCCTACAGTGAGCGATCCTGCTGATAATCCGATATATCCGTTATTGACAGACGCTGTCAGAGATGCGGAAATGGTAGACCAGGAAACTCCGCTGCTTGCGGAAATCGTGATACCACCTGCAGCATTGGCGATCGAGATACCTGTTCCCGGACTCAGAGTCGCGATTTCAGGAATACCTGTGGTTGAGTTTCCGATGATGAGCTGACCATTGGTTACTGTTCCAAGCGAAGCTACCTGACCTTGCGAATCGATGAGCATCGGCGCTTGATCTCCTCTGGTCGAGATCGTACCGTAGATCCCTCCGACAAAGCAGCGAGTCATCGTAGCAGTAGCTCCAATGCGCGTTGTTGTCGCTTCAGCGGCGACTCCCACGACTCCGGCTCCAACACAGATATTGTTATCGCCACTTGTTAAAGTTGATCCAGCTTGATCACCAAGAGCTGTGTTCGAACTCCCTGTCGTATTGGCGCTGAGTGCACCCCGACCTACTGCCGAGTTGTTATCCCCAGTCGTATTGGCGTTGAGTGCACCCTGACCGACCGCCGTGTTGTTATCCCCTATAGTATTGCTCTCCAAAGCCACGGAACCAACAGCAGTATTATTCGCTCCTGTCACATTGGCTGTAAGAGCCTGGAACCCAATTGCAACGAGACTGCCTCCGGTTGTGTTTGCTGTTGCGGCCCGATAACCTACTGCTACAGCACCATTTTGATCGTTATTGAAAAGCGCCTCTGCTCCTATAGCGACACAGTTACCAAATGTAGTTATGGTTTTGAGAGCTCCTGCCCCAACAGCTGTGTTGTTATCAACTGTGTTGCTATAGAGAGCCTGATACCCAAGAGCTGTATTAGAGGCTCCTATTAGATTCAGATAGAGACTCTGGTATCCTACTGCCGTGTTTTCGATCCCTGTCGTGTTGACGACGAGCGCTTGGTGACCTACTGCCGTGTTGGAAATCCCTGTCGTGTTGGCGCTAAGTGCTTGGTAGCCTACTGCCGTACAAGACCCCCCCCCCGTCAGAGCATTGAGAGCTTGGTAACCCATTGCTGTATTGAACAGAGCTCCTGATGGGTTTGTGCTAGCTAAGGCGGTTACACCAACAGCTGTGTTGAATGTCGTTGAATCTGTCGTCAAAACAGAATCAGAAAGAGTATCGTAATTACATGAATTTCTAAGAGCCATAAATTTACCACTATTATTTTAAGTATTTTTTAAAAGTTTACAACAAGACCTAACAGCACGAACAAGCGCATTCTATCAAACAAATAAACAAAGAACGATTATTTATCAACTAACTTATAAAACTAATAAACATCTTGTTTTAGCTTGACCAACAGTAAGTAAGGCTTAGCACGTGCAAAAAGAAGAAAAGAGGACTTGTACCCAGCCCCGAAGGACTGGGATTTACGCCGTCGTGATTAATTGACCGTCCAATTTCCCTGACTCGAAATCGCAGCCCATTCCGTATTTGCAATCGTACAAAGGATCGTTACGGAGTCTGCTGTGTCGGTTGTAACAATAGTCCCACCGGTTCCGGCTGTTGTAGATAGGCTACCAAAACTGACCCTCTGACCTGCGGCCTGAGAAAGTGTAATGTCAGTACCTCCAAATAACAGCAGACCCAGCTGATCACCAACTGCAGAAACAACAGGTAAGCCCACTGTAAGCGAACTCGTCGTCCCGATATAGCCGGTATTGGTCGTTGCCGTTAAAGAAGCTCCTATCTCAGTCCAAGTTAAGCCACCACTTGCAGCGATCGTAATACCGCCTTCACCGTTGGTGATCGAGATACCTGAGCCGGGACTCAGCGTTGCGACTTCTGGAATGCCGGTGTTTGAGTTTCCAATGACAAGCTGACCATTGGTTACAGTCCCTAGCGATGCGAGCTGACCGTGCGAATCGATGAGCATCGGCGCTTGGTCTCCTCTCGTCGAGATCGTACCGTAGATCCCTGCGATAAAGCAGCGAGTCATTGAGGCTGTCGCTCCGAGGCGCGTCGTTCCCGACTCAGTAGCTTCTCCACGAACACCAGCTCCAATAGAGATGGTATTATCACCTGTTGTATGACCTCTACCGGCGTCATAACCAATAGCCGTGCAAGATGATCCTGTTGTAAGCTGAGGAAAGGCTGCAACGCCAATTGCGACATTCCTACTCGCCGATGTAAGAGACCCTAAACAAAGAGAACCAAGCCCCACATTAAATTCCCCTCCGGCTATAGCAAAAAGGGCTGAATTACCGATTGCAATGTTCTCTCCCCCTGTCGTAGTAGCGAACTGCATACTCTGGGTTCCAACTGCTACATTCGCACTGGAAAATGTAGTAGTTTGCAGGGCTCCGCGACCTATGGCTACACTGTCGTCTCCCCTAAGCATCGCTCCAAGTGCCCCCTCGCCTATCGCAACATTATCATCACCTGTCGTATTGGAAGAGAGCGCCCTGCTTCCTACTGCTACATTTCGAGTCCCAGTCGTATTGACTCTAAGAGCCTGGTTTCCTACTGCTGTATTGCTCCCCCCAATCGTATTTAAAGAGAGCGCCCTGCTTCCTATTGCTGTATTTTCAGCCCCAGTCGTATTGGCAGAGAGCGCATTGCTTCCTATTGCTGTATTTTCAGTCCCACTCGTGTTGGTAGAGAGCGCCTGATAGCCTACCGCTGTACAGGAAGCTGCCGTCGTTAAAGCATTGAGAGCCTGATAGCCCATTGCTGTGTTGTACAAAGCACCCGATGGATTTGTGCTCGTTAATATTGTGACTCCAACGGCTGTGTTGATATTCGTCGTATCTGTCGTCAAATCAGATTTAGAATGAGTATTATAATTACATGCGTTAATAAGTGGCATAAAAAATCCTATATATCTTTATTTTAAAAACTTTAATCACAATAAAGAAAGCGGGTTTTTGCTAAAAAATACAAATTAATATTTCTTTAGAATAGCTATCAACCCAGCTATCTTTTCAAATTTTCTTAAGCTCAACGAGAGGAAGGCCTGGAAAAAGCGAGCTCTCCAGACCGTCCTTTACCAAACCAGTTGAATTAAGCTATAGTCCAGTTCCCCAATGCTGCAGAAGCCACCCATTCGGTATTAGCCGATGTGCAAAGCAATCTCAGGTAATCTCCATCGTTTGTCGATGTTACACTTCCCGCCAATCCCTGAGTTGATGTTAAACTACCAAAACGGATGAGGTTGGTGCTGGTTCCCTGAATGAAGGCAATTTGATCTCCTCCTGCCAACGTGATTCCTACCTCATCTCCTACTGCAGAGACTGTAGGCAGAGTAACGGTTACAGTAGATCCGGAAACTCCGATATATCCACTATTGGTCGTTGCGGTTAGAGAAGCGGTAATTGAGCTCCAAGCAATACCGCTGCCGCCGGTCGATGCGATCGTGATACCGCCTGCACCGTTGGTGATCAAAATACCTGATCCCGGACTCAGCGTTGCAATATCTGGAATACCTGTGGTTGAGTTTCCGATGATGAGCTGACCGTTGGTTACAGTCCCGAGCGAAGCTACCTGACCTTGCGAATCGATGAGCATCGGCGCTTGGTCTCCTCTCGTCGAGATCGTACCGTAGATCCCTCCGACAAAGCAGCGAGTCATCGTAGCAGTAGCTCCGATACGCGTAGTTGTTGACTCAGCAGCTGCTCCCAAAACACCCGCTCCAATGCAAATATTCTCATTACCCGTTGTCAGAGCAGATCCCGAGCGATAACCAAGAGCTGTATTCGAGCCACCCGTCGAGTTTAATTGCAATGATCGGTATCCAAAAGCAGAGTTTAGACTTCCTGAATTTCCATTAAGGCTCTGATAACCTACTGCTGTATTTTCGTTATATGACCCAGCGGCAGTTAACGACAGCTCTCCTATGGCGATATTAAAGCTACCACTAACCATCTGTGCCAAAGAAAGTACACCGATCGCTACGTTAGAAGATCCTGTAATGGCTAATCCCAAAGATACTCCACCAATAGCTATATTGCTTATTCCTCCTGAATTTGAAAGCTGTGACTGATATCCGATTGCGACATTATCAGTGCCCAGAGTAGAGCTTCGAAGCGCCTCAACTCCAATTGCTATATTTTGATTTCCTAAAGAAGAGATTGCAAGCGACTCTGAACCAATAGCTATGTTATTGATCCCCACCGTGTTCGCTTGTAGAGCACCGGCACCGATGGCCGTGTTATGATTACCCGATGTATTACCAGCAAGTGCCGATATGCCAAGGGCAGTACAAGACCCGGCTGATATATTAGCAGCCAAAGCATTGACTCCAAAAGCAGTATTGTCACGGCCTGTTGTATTAGAGTTCAGCGAACCCTGACCTACTGCTGTGTTTTGCGCTCCTGTTGTGTTTGCATTGAGTGCACTCTGACCTACTGCCGTGTTGTTATCCCCTATAGTATTGCTCTCCAAAGCCACGGAACCAACAGCAGTATTATTCACTCCTGTCACATTGGCTGTAAGAGACTGGAACCCAACGGCAGTGAGACTGCCTCCGGTCGTGTTTGCTGTTGCGGCCCGATAGCCTACTGCTACCGCACCATTTTGATCGTTAGTGAAAAGGGCCTCTGCTCCTATAGCAACACAATTACCGAATGTAGTTACAGATTGGAGAGCACCCGCACCAACAGCTGTGTTGTTATCAACTGTGTTGCTATAGAGAGCCTGATACCCAAGAGCTGTATTAGAGGCTCCTATTAGATTCAGATAGAGAGATCGATACCCTACCGCCGTGTTTAGAGATCCTATCGTATTGGAAATGAGAGCATTGGAACCTACTGCCGTGTTGTTAGCCCCCGTCGTATTGAAAACGAGAGTATCGTGTCCCATCGCAGAGTTGTTACTCCCTGTCGAATTGGTTAAGAGAGCCCGGTGCCCCATAGCAGAGTTGAAGCTCCCTATCAAATTATTGTAGAGAGCCGAGAACCCCATCGCAGAGTTGCTAACCCCTGTCGTATTAGCGGCGAGAGAAGAAACCCCTATTGCCGTGTTTTGGCTCCCTGTCGTATTGGATTGGAGCGCCTGATATCCCAGAGCCGCATTGTTATTCCCAGAGTTGCTTCTGAGCGCACTGCTGCCTACTGCCGTGTTTTGGATCCCTGTCGTATTGGATTGGAGCGCTCCGCTGCCTATTGCTGTATTACCAATCCCTGTCGTATTCAGCGAAAGAGCCTGATATCCGACCGCCGTGCAAGAGGCACCCGTTGTCAAAGCATTGAGAGCCTGATAACCCATTGCTGTATTTTTCAGAGCACCCGATGGATTTGCGCTTGATAGTGTTGTTACCCCGACAGCTGTGTTGAATGTCGTTGTGTCTGTCGTCAAAACAGAGCTTGAAAGGGTGTTATAATTACAAGAATTTTGGAGTGTCATAAATTCACCATATTATTTTAAGTAGTTTTAATAAGATTTTCGAACAAGACTCGACGGAGCAAGTAAATGTATTTTAACTAACGAATACAGAATGGCTAATTATATATCAACAGTCTTCTAAAAAATAATAAAATAATTGTAGTTACGAGGTTGCGTGGGAATCGACTCTCCAAAGCCCGACCTTGTGAGTCGATGAGCATCGGCGCTTGATCTCCTCTCGTCGAGATCGTACCGTAGATCCCTCCGACAAAGCAGCGCGTCATCGTAGCGGTGGCTCCGATGCGCGTCGTTGTCGCCTCAGCAACTACTCCTACTCCAATAGAGATATTGTCATCACCTGTTGTCAGAGCATTGCCAGCTTGATAGCCCAGAGCTGTATTCTCGACTCCTGACGTGTTCAGAAGGAATGTTATAATTACACGAATTATGAAGAGTCATGAGTTCACCATTACTATTTTTATAAGAAGTTTTCAGATCTTTTCAACAAGAACAATCTAATAGCGACGATAATTGCGACACCCTAGCAACTAACAGATACACAAAAACAAGCATACCGAAAACAACTTTCTAAAAACTAATTCAACAATTGGATTTCTTTTCTTGAAAAATGAAGGGATTGGGAAGCAAAAATCTAAAAAGTGTAACGGTTACACAAAACGAAGCCGACCGCGCACAGTCGGCTTCGTCTATATATTAAAGAAGACCTGTTCGGAGCGGCTGACTCGGTTGCTTCAGAAACTCCGCCTGGAGGCTGCTCATCCAATAGTCGAGCTTATGACTTTCTCGCACTCCTTCAGGAAGCGAGGGCTCGGCCAGCAGCTCTTGCAGCAGCTCGAAGGCTTCTTGTCGATAGCCCAGTCGAAGGGAACAGGTGAAGAGCTGCAAAGGAATTCCCCAATCCCAAACCCAGGTTTCTACGAAGAGATTGTCTGCTGAATGGGGGATGGTACGCGCCAGTTTAAGAATTGCATAGCCCGTAAGGAAGCTGTTTGTCTCTGTGTAGTAGCGGCCCATCTCATAGATCGCCTCGGCTCGAGACGGGCGATAGAGGTGCGCTCTCGAGAAGCTGTCTAAGAAGAGATCCGGGGACTCTCCCGAGTTCATTTGTCCCAGCCCAATGTAGAGCAGGGCGTAGTAGACCTCAATAGGATCGCCTCCCTGCATCACTCTTTTTTTGAACCAGGGGATCGCATTCGAATAGTCGCGGATCGACCAGTAGGTTCTCGCTAGGTAGTATGTACTACGAGAATCTGTAGGGTCTTCGAGGGCTGCTTTCTTCAGGACTTCGATATCCTTTTCACATTTATCAGGATCCTTCGAGCGATTGCCATCATTGACGTAATCGCAAAAAAGCCCGGTCAATAGCACCTGCGTTTTATTCGTGGGGCAGGCCAGGAATTCGTGCAGAACGCCATTCCATGTAAAATCTAAATTGTTTCGAATGAGTAGGTAGACGTGGTGTTCGCGAAACGTAGATTCTGAGCCTTCCTTTTGGATGATCGAATACATATCTGCTTCCAAGGGTGGCAGCTCAAAGTCTTCGTCAAAAACAAGGCGATCGTCGGCGTCGATGAAGAGGAGGTAGTCTTCTTTTCCTCGTGCCAGTTTCATCGCTTCGTCACGATTGTGTCCAAAATTTACCCAAGCTCTTTCATGCAGTTCGCCCGGGATATCTTTTAGGTGCTTGCGGATGATTTTCTGTGTGCCATCGGTCGAGCCTGTGTCAACGATGACCCAGTAATCGATTAGGTGTTTGACGGAATCGAGGCATCTTACGATCACCTCTTTTTCGTCTTTCACGATCATGTTAAGACAGATTGTTTTTTTCATTTTATTACTATCGCATCCCCTGGTCAGTGGGGATGCGCCCTTATCTATTGTTAGGAACCTTTTTTATTGCGTGTTCCGTTATCGCAAATTTTCTCTTGTATGCAGTCGATCACGAATTCTCTAATCGACACTCGATCCTTGGCTGCTCGTATTTTAATTTTTTTATGATCTTTAGGATCGATATCGATAGACATTCTCGTTAATTTATCTTTATCGCTCATTATACTCTCCAATATTACGATAGAATCTAGTTTATTAATATTAAAGCAAACGTTCTGTTCTACGCGTATTGGTTCTCTTAGTGCTCTTGACGCTCTTTTTTGGTTCAGCTCCGATCAGTGTTGTCTTTGTCACCTTACTGAGCTTTTTCTGAACAAAATCTCCTACGCTAACGACGACTAGATCTTTCATTGTCATCCCAAGAAGGGAGGCAACGGTTTTGAGTTTCTTGTGATCTGCTACGGATAAATCTATTGCTACTCGTGCTAATTTATTTGTCATATGGGCCACCTTTTGCATTTTATGTATCATGGAGCGCTCCCTCTTTATTTGATTAAATCTACTGCCACACCTCGAGGCTCATCAAGTGGGGCGACTCCAAACTTTAAAAAAAAAATTGCTTCATGGCAAGAGTTAAATTAGCAAAAAAGATACACGAGTGCCAAATCTTAATTTAGCAATCTTATGGGCAAAGTGCTAAACCGACCCGAGCGCTGCCCCGCAAGGGGCGCTCGAGGTTGGGTTTTAAAGTACCGTTTCCGTTACCGTTCGAAATGTAAATATGTATGTAGCTCATTATTAGCATCTTTAGTCTCGTTAAGGCAGGGATGTCAGGCTAGAGAGCTAGGGGTGTTGTGCTTAGCAGACAGGGATACATGTCTTTTTCGAACGGAGAGTCTTCCTTGTCTTTGTCTCTCGTTTCGAAGCTCTCCTTGGGCGCGAAGAAACTGGTTTTCTTTACAAAACTTTTCTCCCAAAACGTAGCGATTGGTTGCAATCTGCATTAGAAATGTTCCTTCGTTTTGTCTCCAGTTGGCAAGGGCTTGCTTAAAAACTGATTCGGGTAGTGCTGTCTGTCTAAAAAAATCGGCCCAGCGATCCGCTGTTATTTCGATGGAGCCTTCCAAGGCCATTTCGATGGAGCGGTTGGTGAACTCTTCCAGGATCAGCATTTGCAATAGAGATTGTCCTGCTTGGTACTGTGGCGCTGAAACGAAGCTGGGGAATTCTGGGAGGGGTACAAGGAGTTTTCCTTGTCGGGTGGTCTGGAAGGTGTAGTAGGGCATCAATTGTTCGCTGAGGACGATCTCTAGGCCATCCTCGCGTTTGGTGGAGCGGGAGCGATACTTTCCCAATCCGATTAGGCTGCCTTTGCTGCCGTCGTCGAATGCGAAGTCCATGTGTGCTTGTGCGTGGAGGAGTGCTTTGAGAATCGAGGGGGCTTCTTTGAATTTGCAGCCTAGCTGCTCTGCGAGTTCGGTTTCTCCTCCTTCAAAGCGTAGGATGCGCGGCTCTTCTTTGCCTTGGATCCAGTTTTCGTATCCTTTTTTGCATTCG
>JAJFMM010000093.1 GCA_021772165.1 Chlamydiota bacterium
TCCATCGCGCGTTTTTCTGTCTGTGCGTTGAGGGTTCTTGCGATGCGAGAGGGCATGAGAACGTTGTCGAGTGCGGTGAAATCTTCGAGCAGGTTGAAAGATTGGAAGATGAAGCCGGTGCACTTTTGTCGGAGCAGGTAGCTGTTTCTCGAGGTGGCTTTTGTTCCTGCGATTGTGAGCGTTCCCGAGTCGGGTTTCTCAAGTGTGCCTAGAATGTGCAGAAGGGTTGTCTTCCCCTCTCCGGAGCGGCCGCAGATGGCGATCGATTCGCCTTCGTGCAGTGTGAGTGAGAGGCCTGAGAGCACGTCGAGGCGTTTCGGCTCCAGAAACGATTTTGTAATAGCATCTGCTTGTAGTACGACGCTCATTCTTGCCTCAGTGCGCTGCTAGGTTTGATTCTACAGGCGCGTAGAGCTGGAATGAGTCCGGCAATCAGCGAAAGCAGTGGTGTCGCAATGAAGACGAAGAGGAGCGCTTCTGTGCTGAGCTGATTGGGGAGCGTTTTCCCAAAGAAGGCTGGCTGGAAGGCTGCGTGTCCTTGCAGTGCGCTGAGGAAAGAGGCGATCGAGTCGATGTGGCGCAGTGTGAAAATGGCAGCAAGGGTTCCAATGAGGCTACTGATGGCTCCCATGAAAAGGCCGCAGAGGCCAAAGATGGCGGCCATGCTGCGTTTCGGTGCGCCCATCGCTTGCAGTATTGCTATCTCTCGCTTCTTGTCGTTGACGAGTAGTATGAGCAGGGAGATCACGTTGCAGCATGCGACGAGAAGAATCAGGCTTGCGATGAGAAGAAAGAGCGTACGGTCGCTCTTGAATTGCTGAAAGAGCTCTTTGGAAAATTCAAAGTCTTTGTAGGTCGATACTTTCCAGAAAGGTGAGAGGCCCGCTTTGTCTAAACGCGCTTCAATGTCGCTTTTCAGCAGCTCAGCATCGGAGAGGGAGCTGTTCCAGACGAAGATGCCGTTGGTCGGCGTTCCGTCGGGGGAGAAGGTTTGGCTGGCTGAGTGAATTGTGCGCGTTACAGAGGTCGGGACGATCAGGCAGCGTCCTCCGAGAGAAAAGAGGCCGGGATCGTAGAATCCTGCAACGCGAATGGTGATGCGCTGCTCTTGTGAAGAGGCTGCTCCGGGTGATGAGAAGGAGAGAGAGCCTACGTCGCCAAGGCAGAGTCCCATATCTCGGTACGTTTTTGGCAGGAGCACCGGGGCGTGGGAGGATTGCTCGGGAAGTTGGCAGCGGTCTTGGACCGAGATCGCCCAGGGTGGGAGCGTTTTCGGCGCCGTTTCATAGTCGATTTTTGGAGCTGCGCCTGAGACGGAGAAGTCGCTTGGCAGTAGCTGTCCGCTCAGAGGAATTTTTTGCAGGTTGCCGGTGACAAAAATGGCGTCGCCTTTCAGCTTAGCGCTGAGGGGGAGCATCTTTTGCAGCAGTGGCATTGGGTAGTTGAGTGTTTCGCCTTTGGGGCCTTTCCATTGCCAGGCGGCGCCTTTTCTTTTGAGCGAGCCGGCGACCCAGCCTTTTTCGGAAGGGGTGTCATCTGCGTTTTCGGGAATGAGGAGCTCGCTCGATTGGCCGGGGTTGGCAAAGGCGGTTAGCTTAGCGTCTTCAGGAAAGAGGGAGAAGGGGATCTGGCCAATGGACACTTCTTCGATGCCGCCCTGCTCAAAAATAGCTTTTAATCGCTCCGGGTCATTGGAAGCTCCTTGCAGAAGAGTGTCCAGGTCTCGATCTGATGGAGGGAGGAGCAGTGAGGAAAAAAGCGGGTTATTCTCCATGAGAGAGAGGAGGTAGGACATCTGCGAGAGTGTCGTCCCCGTAGAGGCGGTGTCATTTCTGTGCAGGGAGAGTCTTAGGAGGGCGCCGCCAATTTCATAGTCCTGGTGCGGGAGTTTTAGATCTTCGAGGATTCCTAGGGCGCCTTTAACGGGGTCTTTGAGCTGGCCGTTGGCTGTGCGCTCGGGTGGGGCCCAATGGAAAGGCACTTGGGCGTCGCTATCTTCAGCGTAGGGGTCGCTCTCTTTGGCGACTGCTTTTTCCCCGATCGTTTTGAGGCTGTAATTGGATGCGGCGCTGACCGAATCAGCTAGATAGTAGTAGGAGGAGTAGTAGCGATCTGTGGGGCTGAGCCGCACGGGAGCGTGCAGCGAGGTGAGCTTGCGGAGCCAGTTGCGCTCGATGCCACCTGTAACGGATAGGAAAACAAGTACGAGCCATACTACAAGTGAGATGACTCCTACGGAGATTAGAGAAACAAGAGCTGTGGAAAGGGATTTTTTCCTGGGTACGAGATACCGCAGGGCAATTTTCAGCTCAAACATCCCTCTCCATCTATTCTGCTACTTTGCTTCTTTGAAAGCGACGTGTCGACGTAGTGTCTTGTCGTATTTTCTTAGCTCAATACGCTCAGTGGTATTGCGCTTATTCTTAACGGTCCAGTAGCACTCACTAGATTCAGTGCTCTTCATCTTGATATTTTCTCTTGCGCCTTTCGCCATAGTCCAAACCAAACTTAATTTTAGTAGTACATTGTAGGGGATTTCTTCTTAAGACTCTAGAATTTTTCTGCTTTCAATTTTTTTCTGTAATTTTTCCTGTAGCTCTTCAAAGAGATGGTAGAGGACAGGCGTTAGGAGCAGGGTCAGGGTCTGCGAGATCATGAGGCCGCCGACGATCGTCAGGCCGAGGCCTATGTGATTTTGTGCCATCGCTCCGCCGATGCCGAGTGCGATCGGCACGGCTCCCATCATGGCGGCGATGGTGGTCATCAAGATGGGGCGAAAACGGATGCAGCACGCCTCTAAAATCGCATCGTAGGCACTTTTTCCTTCCTGATTGCGCTTTTCGATCGCGAAATCGATCATCATAATTCCATTTTTCAAGACGATTCCCATCAGCAAGATCAGACCTACAAAGGAATAAATTGAGATCGGTTGGCCAAAAATAAACAGTGTCAAAAGCCCTCCGAGGAGAGTCGGGGGCAGCGCGCTCATCACGGTCAGTGGATGGATAAAGCTCTCATACAGGATGCCGAGGATGACGTAGATGATGAAGAAGGAGAGGGGAAAGAGCAGGGTGAGGCTTTGGAAGGAGGAGGCAAAGATGTCTGCGGTGCCTTGCACATGGCCGGCAACACCTGCGGGTGTTTTTGGGCCGGCGGTGAGTTCATTGATACGCTCAACCGCTTGACCCAGCGACACGCCTTTTCCAAGGTTAAAGGAGATCGTCACGGCTGAGAGGCCGTTGAGGTGGCTGACGGCCAGAGGTCCCGCTTTCTCTTTGATCTCGAGCAGTTCAGTGAGAGGGACTAGATTTTTCGTCGAGGAGCTCACGTAGAGTTTCGAGAGGACCGAGGGATCGCGGTAGAACTCCGGCAGCGTCTCTACGATCACATCGTACTGATTGATGGGCGCGTTGATCTGGGAGATTTTATTCGTGGAGAAGGCGTAGTTGAAGACGTTTTCGATCTGCTCGGCTGTCACATTGTAGTAGGAGGCTCTATCTCTGAGAATATGCAGATCCCACTGCGGCTGCATGTTTCTCAGGTCGCTGGAAACTTGTGCAAAGATGGGGTCGGCGCTCATCTCTCTTTGGAGTTCAGGGGCAAACGCGTAAAGTGCTTCGCGATCGAGGGAGGTGAGGCTGTACTGGTAGAGTGCTTGGACATTCGTGCCGATCGAGAGGTTGATGAGGGGAAGCGGGGAGAGGTAGACGTTGATGCCGACAACGTCTTTCACTTTTTGGGAAAGATCTTCGATCACGGCATACATATCAGGTCTGCTTTTGAAAGGCTTCATGCGGACAAAAAGCAGTCCTTCGTTGGGGTTCGTAAAGGATGCAACGGAGACGATCTCTTCGACGGCAGGATCGTCGATGATGATGGCGGAGAGCTCTTTGTGGTAGTCGTTCATGAGGTAGGGCGAGGTGCCGTCGCGAGAGAGTGTAAACGCTTGCAAAAAGCCCACATCATCCGGTGGAAGAAAGTCTTTCGGAACGGCGACAAAAAGAAGGCAGGAGGCGACAACACTCGAGACGCCAAAGCTAATCATCACGATCGGATGGCCCAGTGCCCATTTGAGGCACGGCTCATAGATGCCCAGTAACTTCTTATTGATCGCTTCGGAGAATTTCTCAATGCGTGTTTTGCGGGCGACATCATAAGGCCTGAGCCACCGGCTGGCGAGCATGGGTGTCAGCGTGAGCGAAATGAAGCAGGAGACGAGGACCGCAAAGGTGATCGTTACGGCAAATTCTCGAAAGAGTCTGCCCACGATGCCGCTCATGAAGATCATCGGAATGAATGCGGAGACGAGGCAGATCGTGATGGTGAGGACGGTAACGCTGATCTCTTTTGTTCCCAGGATCGTCGCTTCTCTAGGAGACTTGCCGAGTTGTACATGACGGACGG
>JAJFMM010000094.1 GCA_021772165.1 Chlamydiota bacterium
GGGCTCGCTAACAATGTAGCTGCAATAACTAGTGTGGCTAGTTTTTTCATGTCAATTCCTCCTCATGGCGTGACACCTTAGATTTACAATGTAAAGACATTTTTTACAAACAAATATCCGATTTTCCGTTCTCTGGCAAGTGGTAGATGCAATCTTTCTCAAAAATCTCCCGAATATTAGCGTTGCAACTTTTTGAAGCGCTCTCTATGATTCCATGGAAGAATTGAAGAAAATAGGTCCTGGATGAAAAGTTTGGAAAGCGGAAAAGATAAAATGCAGAAAATCTGCGATGTCCTCCGCAAAGAGACGCTTGAACCTGCAAAACAGGAAGCGAGCGAGGTGATTGAGAACGCTCACATACAGGCAGCAGAGATCGTTCGCGAAGCAAAAGAAAAGGTGCAAGGCCTGCTACAAGCAGCCTCTACTGAGATCGAGCAGAAAAAAAAGGCTTTCGAATCGACACTTCAAATTGCATGTCGACAAGGCATTGAGTCTCTTAAGCAAAAGATCGAGAAAGAACTACTCTACAACCAGTTGGCAGAGACCGTAAAAAAAGAGACGTCCGACCCGAAGTTTCTCTCAACGCTCATCAATTCCTTTCTCCAGACATTAGAAGAGAAAGGCATCAACGAAGAGCTTTCAGTGGTTATTCCTAAGTCTGTTACGCCGCGCTCTATCAATGAGCTTCTCGTAGAGAGGTTCCTAGAGCGGCTGCAAAAGAATTCAGTAGCCCTAGGCGACTTTGATGGAGGCATTCAAATTAAACTCCTCGATCGGAAAATCACGATTGATATTTCGGATCGTGTCATCCGAGAGCTAATCGCTGATTACATTCGCCATGATTTCCGCGAGCTGGTCTTTCAGGTCTAGGAAATGAAATACTACTTTGCAATCAGCTCATTTCCTCCTCTCTCTCTCGGGACGCGCCCGGCACTTTCCTACGAAGAGGTGAGGACCATGCTTTCCATGAATCTCATTGAATGGGACATGGAGAAAGTGAAATTGATGCAGCGGCTCGTCGATATCCGAAACATTCGGGCGCTCTGGCTCGGCCAGCCCCTCGATCCCAGAGGAAACTTTGGAGAAAAAGACTTGGAAGAAGCTCTGTTAGTGCGAGATCCTTTTCCAGCTTTTGTTGGAGATTTTCTCGATCGCTACGAGTCGGTTGAAGAGAGGCTACGCTACTTCTCCTCCCTCTATGTCTCTCTGTATGCGGAATCTTCAGAGGAGCTTAACGGATTTCTCAAGGAGTACTTCCAGCTCGAGAGGGAAGTTCGCCTCTGCCTCGCAGCTCTCCGAGCAAAAGATATGGACCACGATCTGGCCTACGAGCTGCAATTTGAAGACCCCACCGATCCTTTTGTCGCTTTTCTTTTAGCGCAAAAAGAGTCGGGTGATGTGATCGTGCCACAGGAATACGAAGATTTAAAAACGGCTTTCATGGAAAATAGCTCCGATCCTAAGAAATTATATCGAGCGATTCTTGCATTCCGAATAGCTAAAATCGAGGACCTTGAGGCTCTCAAGACCTTTTCAATGGATCAGATTCTCGGCTACCTCGCTCGTCTTGCAATTGTGGAAGATTGGGCTAGTTTAGATGATGATCAGGGGCATACAGCCCTGGAACAAGTTTGTAGGTAGTAATTATGAAAGAAGCGAATAAGGCGAAGGGAACTGTCATCCAGGCCTTCGGAAATCTCCTCCACGTCCGATTCGAAGGGAATATTCGCCAGGGCGAAGTCGCTTCTGTGAAAATTGGCGAAGAGAACCTCCTCTCAGAGGTGATCGAGATCGCCGGAGATGTAGCGAAAGTTCAAGTATTCGAAGACACGAAGGGGATTAAACTCCATACACCCGTAGAATTTGCCAGCCATCTCCTGGAAGCAGAACTGGGCCCCGGCCTCCTCACATCTATTTTTGACGGGCTCCAGAATCCTCTAGAAGAAGTTGCTGAGATCTCAGGCGTTTATATGAAACGCGGTGTCTATCTCCCTCCACTCAATCGAAAGAAGAAATGGGAGTTTCAGCCCGAGGCTAAAGTAGACGATGTACTGAGACGAGGCGATACGATCGGAACAGTCATGGAAGAGAGATTCCAGCATCGCATCATGATGCCGTTCTCCTTTTTCGGCAAAGCCACTTTGACCTTTGTGGCAAAATCTGGCATCTACACCGTCGATGAAGTCGTCGCTCGCGCAGTCGATGAGAATGGAAAAGAGCTCGAGTTTACGATGGTACAGCGCTGGCCAGTAAAATCAGCCCTCCTCGAAGGCATCAAAAGCCGACCAGAGCGCATGATGGATACCGGCCTGAGGATCTTCGATACACAGTTTCCCGTCCTTAAGGGAGGCACCTTCTGCTCTCCAGGACCCTTCGGAGCCGGCAAGACCGTCATGCAGCATCACCTTTCCAAATACTCCGCTGTCGACATCGTCGTTCTCGTGGCGTGTGGAGAGAGGGCAGGAGAGGTCGTTGAAGTTCTCCGCACCTTCCCTCAATTGACCGATCCGCATACGGGCGACTCTCTGATGAAGCGTACCGTCATGATCTGCAACACCTCATCGATGCCGGTAGCCGCACGAGAAGCCTCCGTCTACATGGGAGCCGCGATTGCCGAATACTACCGCCAGATGGGACTCGACGTTCTTCTTCTCGCCGACTCAACCTCTCGATGGGCACAGGCGATGCGAGAGATGTCGGGACGTTTGGAAGAAATTCCAGGTGAAGAAGCCTTTCCCGCCTATCTGAGCTCAAGAATCTCCGCATTCTATGAAAGAGCGGGAGTCGTTGCGCTCAAAGCTGGCAAGTCAGGAACATTGACCATCGGAGGAACCGTTTCTCCGGCAGGTGGTAACTTCGAAGAGCCCGTCACCCAGGCATCCCTATCGATCGTCGGCGCCTTCCACGGTCTATCCCGTGCTCGCTCAGATGCGAGACGCTATCCAGCGATCGACCCACTGATCTCCTGGTCCAAGTACCTCGATCAAGTAGGAAAAGAGCTCGATGAGCGCCTCCCAGGATGGGCAGACAAAGTCAAAGCCGCCAGCAACCTTCTGAGGAAGGGAGAAGAGATCGGCAAGAGAATGGAAGTGGTCGGTGAAGAGGGAGTCTCTCTCGATGACATGGTCGAGTTTCTGAAATCGGAGCTCTATGAAATCTGCTATCTACAACAGAATGCCTTCGACGTAGAAGACGCATACTGTCCTCTAGACAGACAGATTCAAGCTTTCCAACTGATTCAGGAAATTTTCGAGACATCCTTCCACTTTGACCTGCACGACGAGGCTAGAACCTACTTCCTGGCTCTGCAGAATGAGGTGAAAAACCTCAATTTTGTGACCTACGATACCGACCGCTATCGAGAGGCCATTCAAAGCATTAGAGAAAAAATCGAGAGCAAGAGGACTGTGCACGCATGAGAAAAGTCTACGATCGTATCATTGACCTACGGGGAAACCTGATCACTGTGTCCGCCGAAGGAGTCGCTCTAGGTGAACTCGCCCGTGTTCATAAAAGCAATGGCACCACAACTTACGCCTCCGTTTTACGCTTTGAAAATGACCTCGTTACTCTACAGGTATTTGAAAGTACCCGAGGGATCTCGACCGGAGACCAAGTGGTCTTCCTCGGACGCCAGATCCAGGCCGTCTTTTCCGAAGACATTCTAGGCCGCAGACTCAACGGAGCCGGCATTCCTATCGACAACGGCCCTGAGATCATCGGCACCTCGATCGATATCGGCCAGCCCTCATTCAACCCCACCAAGCGGATCATTCCAAGGGAGATGGTGAAAACCAACATCCCGATGATCGACGTCTTCAACTGCCTCGTCAAATCCCAGAAGATTCCGATCTTTTCTGTGGCAGGCGAGCCCTATAATCAACTTTTGATGCGGATTGCAAACCAGACCGATGCAGATGTCGTGATCATCGCCGGAATGGGACTGCGCTTTGATGACTACCAAGCCTTCATCGATAACGCAGAAAATGAGGGCTCGATCGAAAAAAGCATCTTGTTCATCCACCAAGCCACAGATCCTCCTGTCGAGTGCATCCTTGTGCCCGATATGTCTCTCGCCGTAGCTGAGAAGCTTGCAACTGAGGGAAAAAATGTTCTGGTACTGATGACCGACATGACCGCTTACGCAGATGCGATCAAAGAAATTGCGATTACGATGGATCAGATCCCATCGAACCGCGGCTATCCGGGATCGCTCTACTCCGATCTCGCAGCCCGCTATGAAAAAGCGGTCGACATCGACGGTGGCGGATCGATCACCATCATCACAGTTACAACCATGCCTGGTGGAGACGTCACGCACCCGATTCCCGACAACACCGGCTACATTACAGAGGGGCAGTTCTTTCTCCACGGCGGTTCGATCGATCCGTTTGGATCGCTCTCTCGTCTCAAGCAGCAGGTGATTGGGAAAGTGACCCGCGAAGATCACAACGACCTGGCCAACGCGATGATTCGACTCTATGCGGACTCAAAAAAAGCGCGTGAGAGACAGGGGATGGGCTTTAAGCTCTCTCGCTGGGATGAAAAATTACTGCGCTATTCACACTTCTTCGAAGAGAGAATGATGAGCTTGCAAGTCAACCTCCCTCTCGAAGAGGCACTGGATCTTGGATGGCTCACATTGGCTGAATGCTTTAAACCGGATGAAGTGGGGATCAAACAGCAGATCTCTGAGAAGTACTGGCCTAAAGAGGTTTCGTCCGATCAATGACAACATTGAAGCTGACCAAGAACGAACTCCGTATTCAACAGACAAAGCTAACGCAACTGCAGCGCTATCTACCGACGCTGCAGCTGAAAAAAGCGATGCTCCAGTTCGAGGTCACCAATGTGCAGATGGAAATCGTGGCTCTGCAAGAGAGCATGGATAAGCGACGCAGAGAAGTAGAGAAGTTCAGCTCCTTTCTCTTAGAAAAAGTGGATTGCGATCTTAGCGTCTATTGCGATGTGCAGCATGTGAAAAAGCGCTACGAGAATATCGCCGGCGTCGAAATCCCCATCTTTGAAACAGTGGTTTTTAGAAAAAGCGACTACTTTCTCTTCGACACACCCGTCTGGACCGAATCGGCAACAAAACTGCTTCGCGAACTCGTGATTGAAAAAGAGAAGATCGAAGTTGCCAAGGAAAAGAAAAGAGCTCTGGAAAAAGAGCTGAGAGAAGTCTCGATCCGCGTGAATCTTTTTGAGAAAATTCTCATTCCACGCTCGATTGAGAACATCAAAAAGATCCGCATCTTCCTGGGAGACCAGCAACTCGCAGCCGTAGCTCAGGCAAAAGTGGCAAAAATGAAAATCCTGGCTCGCAAAAAGGAGATGGCATGATCGTCAATCTGCATAAATTTCTGATTTACGGTGCCAAAGAGGAGATGGATCACTTCTTTACTCTTGCGCAGCGAGCAGGCTTTCTCGAATTCATCGGCATCTGGCAGAAAAAAGCACTCGAACTGCCCCCTCACGTCAAGCGCGTACTCTCTTCCATCAAAATCCTACGCCTCTGGGAAGGCCCCCATGCCGGCATCAAAGTGCCCGTACCGGATGATGTATTTCTCTTTGCCGAAAAAATTGTCGAGATGAATAGCGCACACGAGAAGCTGCTCGAAGAGCAAAGAGTCATGAAAGCAGAAATTTCGCGCATCGCCCCCCTCGGCAACTTTGTCAAAGAAGATTTGCAGTTCATTCAGAGCGAAGGCAACCGCTCCATTCAGTTTTTCTGCATGAAAAGCGCCAACGAAGAAAAAGTGGAAATCCCACCTGAATTGATCTACCTCGGCACCGAATACGATCTTGGCTATTACGTTTCGGTAAATAAAGAGTCGAGGCAGTACCCGAAGATGATCGAAATAGTGATCGACCAGCCCGTTGGCACTCTTAGAGAAAAACTTCGCGACATCCAAGAACAGATCGCGCGCAACGAAGCGCACTTGAGAAGCTGGGCACACCATAGTGCCGTCCTGCAAGTTGGATTGGCAGAAGGCCTCAATGAGCATGAATTGCAAGCAGTTAAACACGATGCCAGCTATCCGGTGAGCGACTCCATCTTCGCCATCGAAGCTTGGGTTCCGGAAACGCGCGTCAAAGGCCTCCACGCCCTGATCAAAGGCCTTCCTGTAGTCTGCGAAGAGATTGCGATCGAATCACATGATAGGCTACCGACCTGCATGGAAAACAGAGGCCCCTCCAAAGTAGGAGAAGACCTCGTGCATGTGTACGAAGTCCCGGCGTCAATCGATAAGGATCCCTCACTCTGGGTCCTCTTTTTTTTCTCGATCTTTTTTGCCATGATCATCGCCGACGCAGGCTATGGACTACTCTTTCTCTTAATGGGCCTGTTCGTTAAATGGAAATATCCTCGCCTACAAGCCGGGGGAAAACGCTTCCTCAAGCTTCTCTTCATTCTAGGCTCTACGACAGTTGCCTGGGGCATTCTGACCTCCTCCTTTTTTGGCATGGAGATCGGCGTGAATAGCCCGTACCGCAAAGTCTCGCTACTCGATTATCTCGCGAAGAAAAAAGCTGAATACGTGATGGAGACCAAGAACGACGTCTATCAAGAGATGGTCCATAACTACCCCGCAGTAGCAGATGCAACCGATGGCCGCGATTTTCTTCTTAAAGCGGTCACAATCCGCGAAGGCAAGACCAAATACGTTGCACTAGATCTCTTCTCAGACAACGTGCTGATGGAATTTGCTCTAGTTATCGGGATCATTCACATCTCGCTAGCCTTTCTGCGCTACCTTCGTCGCAATTGGGCAGGACTTGGATGGATCTTCTTCATGATCGGAGGCTACCT
>JAJFMM010000095.1 GCA_021772165.1 Chlamydiota bacterium
CTACGCATGGAAGGTCTATCAAGTCGTGACTCATGGCCGGTGCTGTGAACTAACTCGTGGAAAAGAACTGAGTAGTAGGCTTCAGGGGTTTCGAATTTCTCTAGCGAAGGAATTATCACTGTGTCTGTGGAAGGACGGTAGGCCGCATATGTAGATTCACTGTCCAAATTTGGAGGGTTCGGCATTTGCTGCACCACTTGCTCGCACCTCTGGATTGGTTCATGCTCATGCACTTGAGTTTCCAGCGTTGGATAGTTGATGCCATCGCACTGCGTCACATTGAAGACCGTGTAGTGCTTCAAAAGCGGAATCTTCTTTTTCTTGTTAGTCTGTTCATCAGCTTTTTCAAGCCACTTCCAGAATACGCATGGAAATCCTTTTTCTCCTTTCTTAACGTGGCCGCCCCTGTCCCGTGCCTGCTTATAAGTCAGCCAATACGGAGAACCATAACTGGCAGACCCTAAGAGAAAGGCATTAACACCTCGATATTTTTTGTCTGAAACAAGATTTCGAGGGTGTGACTGGTCGCCATTCCACGGCTGATGCCATGGCACAGTGCCCTGTTCAAGCAAATCGATGATTCGATTTGTGATGACTTCATATGACTTTGACATGAGGCATGAAAGCCCCATGTCTTTTAAGCCATGACACTGGTTTGCTTGGTGAGTTCACACTAATCGGTGCATGAAGGCTCTCCATACATGGCCTCGTCCATTCGTTTTTCAATCCCCTTCAATTTCTCAAGAACGTAGATAAGCAAGTCCGTGATGCTTGTGTTCCTTATTTCATCTTTGTCCATTTGACACCTCCAATCTGTTTAGTGAGAAAGCACAAGAGAGCTTTCTGTGATTGGAGTTGTTAGAAATGGATTAAAAGGGATGGTGTGGTTTGGTTGGTCAAATCGAGTCGAAGGAAGGAATGCGGAATTACTGACTAGGCTACAACCCTTGCCATTACAGCTTGCTTCAGCATCTCAATGTCTCCGCGAATCGATTGAAGTTCGACTTGTTGAGCATTGAACCTACTCTCCCAAGACTCAGCACGTTGCATCCAGAGTTTTGTGGACTGTTCACCAGTTGCGATTCTGTGGCGCAAGTCTTCAATGGAATTGGTTTCTAGTTTTTCCCTCGATTTCTGTCTATCAAGAGCCAGGTAGGTTACGTAATCATCAATTGTTTTTGAAGATGGTGTATGCCCAAGCCGTGCCTTGACCTCATCTAACGTCCAGCCACAATTTAGCAAATGGCAAGCCATCCCAGCTCGTAAGTCCTTCCAAGTTGGTAATTCACTTTGGGGTTTGCACCTGGCACCTGATTTGAGAGCAGCAGTGTGAATGACTTTCAAAGCCTGACGATGGCCAAATTTGAACAGCAGTTCATCGTCTCTCAATTTCGGAAGCAGCATATCAAGATACCTAACAGTCTCAGGATGCACTGAAGGGTCTCTCCTTGGCGTTCTGCTGCGCTTCAGGTTCTTCGCCTCCCAATTCACAAGGTAGTAAGGATTGCCATTGCTCGACGTAACTCTTTCAAGATGGTGCTTTCTCAATTTGAGAACTGAACCAATGTTCTCACCGTAATCCCAATTCAACCAGAAGAGATTTAGATGTGATACGTTTGACACAACGCTGATCAGCCCTCTAAATCCTTCCTCATCAACGAACTTTATCTTCCGCTTCCTCGCCTTGCTGAATTCAACTACTTTGCAGGCTAAGTCTTTTTTTCCAGCTAACTGAAACGGTTTGCTCTTGAACACTTTGTTATAATAACTCTGACAATCTTGAAAAGGCCTTCCTCTCGAATTGAGAATCCTCCCGTCTTCCAAATCGTCATACACTCCCCGAATGTCATCTTCAGAGATATCTACCCACGGCTTGTTCTTAAACCAAGTGTTTACATTCTGAAGTCGAGTCACGTAGTAGCGAAGGGTTTTATAACAGGGGGTGTCGAGTTCAGATAGGCGATTTAGTCGCTTCAGCTTTCGCTCTTGCCATTCAAAAAACTCTGCGAAGAGCTTTCTGTTCTCTTCACAAATGGAACTGTCGTTCAAAATTCTTACTAGCGCTCTTTCATAATCTTCTTTCCAACTCATGTTTGAGGCAAGTAGTCTCACTTATAAACAACTGCTCTGATTTGCTCAGGAACAGTGCATCGCCTCCGCTGGTGAACAAAAAGGTTCAACGCCCGGACGAGCCGAAGAACGATTTCGTTCACTTCATGCAGAGTCAAAGTGAGACCACAATCGACGACTTACCGTCGATGATTTAATTCTTGTAAGAATTGGGAAACGAATGCTTATATACTTTTCGGATTCTGAGCCTTGCCTCATCCAACAGTCTCTGGTCACTTGAAAACGGGGAACTGTGTCGGACTTTCAAAAGCGTAGTGTATAATCCCAGAGGGGACAAATCAGGTATTCGCAATGACGTTCAATTCTCACACATTCAACAGTGTGCCTATTGGGGGAGGCGGGAACGTTTCACCAGAGAAACGGCAGTATCAGAGGATTGCCCTGAGCGAAACCACGAAAATGAGGCTGAGATTTCCTCAGATTGCCGACGATATTGAGTTTCGAGTTGGCGACATCTCGCTGGGGGGCATTTCTGTTCACACTGAACCTGGAGACCTAATGACTTTTGGGGGGCAGACTGGGCTCCTAAGTCCCGGGTCGAAGTTTGCACTGAGTATCCTCAGCTCCGAGGGAGGCCTGCCCCCAAGACAGGGAATCTCCCTGCATAGCGGAACAAACTATCAAGGACCCTCTCCCGGAAAAATGAGAATTGGCGTAATGACCCAATTCACGCAAGAAGAGTTAGAGTTTGTAGTCGG
>JAJFMM010000096.1 GCA_021772165.1 Chlamydiota bacterium
TTTCCTTATCTTAAAAGTGGAGGCATTTACGTCATTGAGGATTTAAGTTTTTGTCGAGACAACTACAAGGATGGATTGACCACATTTGAGTTTTTAAAGCAGTTGATCGATGAGATCAATTACACATCTACTACCTGGACCGGACGAGCGAAGAATTCTGTCGAAACGTTGCCAAAGCATATTCAAGCCCAGCTGAATCTCTATAGAAAAGATATCGACTGGATGATCATTCAACCGAATTTGGCACTTCTTACTAAAAAATAATATATTTAGGATTCTTATGTACAGTACAGAAAAAAATGTGAGTGATTACAAGGCTCTCGATGATCTTTTTTTAAAATACAAATCAATTAAGTCATCTCAGTATCATGATTATTCGAAAATTTACTCTAGATTTTTTGCTCCTATTAGAAATAAGAAACTTAAAATTCTTGAGATCGGAATCCGTAGAGAAGAGAGTGCAAAGACTTGGATTGAATATTTTCCGAATGCAGATCTCCATTTCATAGATAGAGAAGAAGTTCAAATTACCTCTGAACAGGGGAAGTATTATATTGTTAATCCCAATGTTCCCAATCAATTGAACGCCTTTATTTTGAAAGTAGGTGCTGATTTCGATCTCATTATCGACGGAGGAGGGCATACGTCATCCCAGCAGATTACGAGTTTCGAGGTTCTTTTTTCCTACCTGAAACAAGGCGGTATCTACGCGATCGAGAATCTGAGTTTTTCCAAAGGAAACTACAAAGATGGGCTGACGACGTTTGATTTTTTAAAGCATCTACTCGATGAGATCAATTGGCTGCCAGCTACCTGGACGGGGCAAGGAAGGAATTGTAATGAAAAATTACCCCCTCATATTCGCGAGCAGTTGCATCTTTATCGGAAGAGCATTGATTGGATGGTCATACAGTCAAATCTGGCGCTGATCACGAAAAGATAGTCTTTAATGGCAGTTTTTGCATTTAGGGAGCAAATCTGTTAGAGTTTTCCCTCAATTTGATGGAAGGCTATGGATAAGAATTCTCTGATTGTTGTGACCGGAGCTGCGGGGATGATCGGCTCCGGTGTCGTTCGCTGTCTCAATGACCGCGGTTATCAAAATCTTCTGCTCGTTGATGATCTGAAGCAAACAGACAAGTGGAAAAATCTTGTTGGCAAACAGTTTCTCGATCTAATTTCCAGGCACAAAATTCTCGATCATTTGAAAGGTATGCAAGGCGAAGTGGAGGCTGTTGTGCATCTCGGCGCTTGCTCCGATACGGTCGAGACAGATGCAGATTACCTGCTTGAAAATAACTACCGCTTCTCCATTCGCCTCGCCCAGTGGGCTCTTGAGCATAATAAGCGCTTCATCTACGCCTCTTCAGCAGCGACTTATGGTGATGGCACTCTAGGTTTTTCTGATGATGAAGATGCTATCGAAGAGCTGCGGCCACTCAATATGTACGCCTTTTCCAAACAGCTCGTCGATCTCTGGATGAAGCGACAAGGTGCTTTGAAGAGTGCGGTCGGTTTGAAGTATTTCAATGTGTTTGGACCGAATGAATATCATAAGGGGCACATGGCTTCCATGGTGCTTAAAATGATGGCCAAAGCACAAAATGAGGGTGTAATTCACCTTTATAAATCGAATCATGCTAACTTTGGCGATGGTGGTCAAATGCGTGATTTTATCTATGTGAAAGACGCGGTGCGTATGACATGCGATCTGTTAGAGCCTGCAGCCAAAAACGTGGCCGGTCTCTACAACATTGGACGTGGCTCTCCTACGAGCTGGAATTCGTTGGCAGGAGCTCTTTTTACCTCAATAGGTAAGCCTCCTTCCATCGAATATATCCCTATGCCGCCCGAGCTCTCTCGCCAATACCAGAATTACACTTGCGCTGACATGGATAAATTCCATAAGATTTTTTCTCCTGCCGAGACCTCGATAGAACTCGCCGTTCAGGAATATGCACAGGACTATTTGATGAAAGATGCCCGATGGTAAAACTCGCCGGTACACTTAGCCATTTTCAGCCTGTCTCCGCCCTTGTTGTCGGTGACTATATGCTCGACCGTTATACAACGGGCAGAGTCAAGCGCATCTCTCCTGAAGCGCCTGTGCCTGTCATGGAAGTCCTCAAGCAGGAATCGCGCCCCGGCGGCGCCGGCAACGTTGTCTTGAGTCTTCTCGCTTTAGGCGCTCATGTCATGTCTGCCGGTCGCATCGGTGATGACTGGGAAGGGCGGGAAATCACAGCTTCTCTTCTAAAAGAGAGCGCGAACATCGAATCTCTCATTGTTGAAAAGCAGTATAAAACACCTGTCAAAAACCGACTGATCGCCGACAGCCAACAGCTGCTGCGAGTCGATCAGGAGATCATTACACCTATCTCCTCTTCTTTTGAAGCGCGTCTGATGGAAAAATTGTCCGACGTTTCTAAAAGAGCGCAGGTGATTGCTCTTTCCGATTATGGAAAGGGCCTACTGACGCCTTCTTTGATTGCCAAAGTCATTGCGTTAGCCAGAGGCTCTGACATTCCGATCATCGTTGATCCGAAAGGCATCGATTTTGCCAAGTATCGCGGAGCGACCATTCTCAAACCGAACTTATCTGAAGCCTATGCCGCAGCAAAGATGGCGCAATCAGAGCCGCTAGAAGCCGTTGCAGAAAAGATCCATCAGATCACCGATGTTGATCATCTGCTCATCACGCGCTCAGATGCGGGGATCTCTCTTTTCGATCGCTCGATGCGCAGAATAGATTTCCCGGTGCGTTCAAGAGAGGTGAATGATGTAACCGGGGCCGGCGATACTGTGCTGGCTGTGATCAGTGCTGCTCTTGCCAATGGTCTTGATCTCTCTATTGCCGTGCAGTTGGCGAACATCGCGGCGGGAATCGCTATCGAAAGGCTTGGTTGTGTCCAGGTAACGCTCGCAGAATTGGCCCATCGTCTGCTGGAATTCGACTCAGACTCTAAAGTTTTCGACGATAGCCACACCTTTGCATTGAGTCAGGTGCTCAAGGATAAGCACTATTCACTTCTTGTGTTGGCCAAAGGGCAGAAGATGTCGAATGCACTCTTTCGCGCTCTTCGTACTCTGGGTGGATCGGAGGAGGAGCATCTTGCAGTTTATGTGCGCGACTCGCATGCGGACGATGAGTTTATCCACTTTCTCTCCTCTCTCCATGAGGTCAATACGATCATTTTGCAAACAGAGAGTCTGATGAATCTATGCGAAACGATTCATCCCAATGGGATCTATTTCCTAGAGAAAGAAAAACTGAAGAAGTTCGAGGGTGCGCATGAGTTGCTATCTGTTCTACGACATAACCAGCAACCTGTCTGACAACTCTTTTTTCATTGTGTAGTAGGAGGGGCCGGCTTCGCGGATGACCGCTCCGCCTAAGCAGTGATCTCCCTGATAGAAGACGACCGATTGGCCGGGTGTAACCGCTCTTTGTGGATGCTCGAATGAGACGATCCATTGTGATCCTTGCTTCTCTAAAGTGCAGGGTGTGTCCTTTTGCCTGTAGCGGATCTTTGCGGTGCAAGAGAGTGGTAGAGGGGGCGCTTCTCCTGAAATCCAGGTAAACGAATCGGCAATCAGTGTATCGAAATAGAGAGCCGGATGGCGCTCGCCCCTTTCGACAAACACGGCATTGTTCTCCAGATCTTTTCCAACAACGTACCAAGCATCCCCTTCGCCGCCGAGGCCGAGGCCTCTTCGCTGTCCGATCGTATAGTAGGCGACGCCATCGTGCTCTCCAACTTTTTTTCCATCGAGAGTGAGCAGCGGTCCCTTTTGAAAGCCGAGGTATTGACTGAGAAACGATTTAAAATTGCGCTCTCCAATGAAACAGATGCCTGTGCTGTCCTTTTTTTCAGAGGTGGGCAGTCCCGCTTTTCTCGCTAGTTCGCGCACCTCGGGTTTGCAAAGATGACCGATCGGAAAGAGTGTGGATCTGAGGGCGGAGGCATCGATGGCATGAAGAAAATAGCTCTGATCTTTGGCCGGATCGGCACCTTTGAAGAGCTGGCCTGTCGAAGAGTCCACTTGGCAATAGTGACCTGTCGCTAGATGACTGGCTCCGAGCTCAAAAGCCTTTTTCAAAAAAACTTTAAACTTGATCTCTCGATTGCAGAGAACGTCGGGATTTGGCGTGAGACCCTCTTTGCACTCGCTTAGGAACTGCTCGAACACCGCGTCTCGGTATTCCCTGACGAAGTTGACGCTGTAGAAGGGGATTCCGATCTTTGCGCAGACGGCCGCGGCATCTTCTGCTTCGCGAGAGGAGAGGCAGTTGCCATTGGGGTCATCTTCTTCCCAATTCTTCATGAAAAGACCCATGACAT
The DNA here is from genome assembly GCA_021772165.1 of Chlamydiota bacterium. Classification (GTDB taxonomy): domain Bacteria; phylum Chlamydiota; class Chlamydiia; order Chlamydiales; family SM23-39; genus JAKBAE01. Next base: position 4,344 of record JAJFMM010000096.1, read on the forward strand.
TGAGTCCTTTCTCCTTGAGGAGAAGGGCTGAAACGGAAGAATCGACTCCGCCGGACATCCCGACGGCTACCAGTTGTTTATTCATGGGAAATAGGATAGCAGAGGGCCTTGAAAAAAACAGCGCATTAAAAATTTTATTCAGGACTATTTTTAATGATTTCGTAGCTTTTCAATTCTTTCTTCTAAAGGAGGGTGGGTAGAAAAGAGGCTCAGTAAACCTTTTTTGGTATGCGTGGAGATTTTGAATGCGGCATAGGCGGGTTTTTCTGTGCGGGGATCTTTGATCTCTTTTAAAACGCGTAAGCTTTTGAGGGCATCGATCATGTTCTCTTTGCCGGCGAGGCGAGCGCCGCCTGCGTCTGCCCTAAATTCTCTCCAGCGCGAATAGGCTGCAATGAGAATAGAGCCGAGAACCATAAAAATGATTTCAAATAGAATCACAAAGAGATAGTAGCTCATGTAGCTGCCGCCGGAGCTGCTGTTGCGGTTGCGCCCGAGGCCGGAGACGGCGTAGGCGATGACGCGTGCGAGGAACATGACAAAAGCATTCACAACGCCTTGTAAAAGCGTCATGGTGACCATGTCTCCATTGGCGATATGTGAGATCTCGTGGCCAAGTACGCCGCGGATCTCGTTTCCTTTCATTCTTTGTAGAAGGCCACTGGATACAGCGACGAGAGAGCGGCTTTTCGTGGGGCCTGTGGCAAAGGCGTTGACTTCGTTGGAGCGGAAGACGCCGACTTCCGGAGTAGGGATGCCAGCTTCAAGGGAAAGGCTATGAACAGTGTCGAGAAGTTCTCTCATTTCGGGGTCGTTAGTCTGCGTGTCGATGATCTGGACGCCCATGGCCCATTTTGCCATTACTTTGGATAGGGCGAGAGAGATGAGCGCGCCCCCCATTCCCCAAATAATGCAGAAAATAAGTAGCTGTCCGTAGTTGATTCCATACTGGGCGAGAAAGGGTCTGATGTTGAGAACACTCAGCACCAGAGAAATCATGATGACTACAAGAAAATTTAGTAAAAAAAATAGAAGAACTCTTTTCGCAAGTGCCATAGCGTAAACTCCAATCGCTGGTAACGATTTAAGCTGAAAAACATTTATCCGTCAAGGTGGGAAGCGCTCCTATTAAACAGGTTCTGAGCGGTCGTTCCGTTTTCATTTGCTAGAAATAGCTATTTCTGTCATTTATCTGTACACAAATAGAGGAAAAACCCCTTCCAGAAGTATCTGACAAGCTATTTTTCGAAAAATTTACTAGAGAGGCTCATGGCGAAAGCAGTGGTCAAGTTACAGGAATCAGGCACTGATTCAAAAAGCTATTCGCTAGACGAGATCAAACAAACGCTCGCTGACAACCATGCGTGTTATGTTTTGATCACTTGCGGATCTCCATCGAATGATGGAAAAATGAACGTGGAAATGTCTTATGAGGGAGATGAGGTGCTCGCTTCTTACCTGGTAGACAACGCTCAGCAGATATTCGACGAGCATTCTAAGGAAAGTAAATCACACTGAAGAAAGTAAATCGCACTGATGCTTGCGGCCAATCCTTTTTTTTCACTATGATTCGGTTAAGTCATAGAGGTTGATTGTGGAAAGGCTGCGCGCTTGGTTAGATCGTGAATATTCGAAGATACAAGAAGAGCTTTTCGCTTTTCTTCGTTTCAAAACAATTAGTACAGACCCCGCGTTTCTCCCTGAACATCTGAAGTGCTGCCAATGGCTGAGCACCATTTTTCAAGAGATGGACTTTAAAACGGAAACGATCGAAACGCCCGGCTTGCCTATCTTCTACGCAGAAAATCTAAACGCCGGTAGCGAGAAGCCAACAGTGCTTGTGTATGGCCATTACGATGTACAGCCGATCGATCCGATTGATCTTTGGAAAAGCGATCCTTTCGAACCTGAGGAGCGAGATGGCAATGTGTATGCGCGAGGAGCTCTCGATGATAAGGGACAAATTTTTTATGCGGTAGCGGCTGCAAGAGCTCTTTTGGCGATCGATAAAACTCTGCCCGTGAATCTCAAATTTTGCATCGAAGGAGAAGAGGAGAGCGGTAGCGTAGGACTGGCTAAGTCTCTGCCCTCTTTGAAAGAAAAATTCTCAGCGGATTATCTTCTCGTTGTCGATTGCGGCCTGCCGGATGCAGAGACGCCTGCGATCAATTTAGGCGGCAGGGGCATTACGACGATGGAGGTTGTGCTCAAGGGCTCTACTGAAGATCTGCACTCGGGACTCTATGGCGGTATTGCTTACAATCCGAATCGTGCATTAGTGGAACTTCTCACAGAGTGTTGGGATGAAACGGGACGCGTACAGGTGCCTCATTTTTACGACGACATCGTGGAAGGAGATAAGAAACTTTTTGCCTCTTCTGCCATCAACGATAGTGATATAAAAGCTGTTGGTATCGAGGCCTTTTCTGCTGAAAAGGATCATTCTCTTCTGGAGTCGAATTGGTTTAGACCTACGCTTGAAATCAATGGGATTGCGGGTGGTTATGCGGGAGCCGGTTTTAAAACGGTCATTCCGGCAGAGGCGATTGCCAAGATCTCTTGCCGTCTGGTTCCGGATCAAGATCCAGGGAAAATCGGAGAGCTTGTTGCTGACTTTTTGAAAAAGAGAGTGAAGAAAGGGATTCAGATCCATGTTGATGTGCAGCATGGAGGAAAACCATATCGCGGCAATCCCGATTCACGTCTTGCCAAAGCGGTAGCCATGGCCTATGTTGAGATTTTTAGCAAACCGTGCCTCAATACTCTCTCCGGGGGCTCGATTCCGATTGTATCGGATCTTGTCCATACAACCGGTGCCGAAGTGGTCGGCATGGGCTATGGATTACCAAGTGATAATATGCATGCTCCGAATGAGCATTTCGGTCTAGATCGCTTTAAAAAAGGGATTTTGACTGTTGCAAGAGCGATGCACCATTTAGGGCAAGCATGTCAGTAATCAATCGTGTTTTTACTCATTTTCGCAAATCGGATTGCGAAACTGCAGAGGATCCTCTCGCTCCGTTTCTAACCATTGGGCCTGTCTCTCTTTTTACGACTCTTTGTCTAGCCATGCATTATGGATCGAATCTAGACCTGGCCATCGCTGTGGCAATAGGAATGGTGCTCTCTTTTTCTTTAGCTCTTCGCGGACTAGCGTATTCTCTTGGGCTTCTTTTTCTCTCGGCTCTCTCTAAGCATCTGTTTTTTCTAGATCAGCATTTCTGGCAACTGGGGATTGAGTGCTCTGTCGCGATCGGTTTTGCGATCTGCGCGATTGCCGCAGAGCTTTTGCATGCCAAAGAGGAAACACTCGATGCTAAATTAGAGACGCAGAGTAGAGCTTTGAGCCATCTTGAAGAGGATGTGGCGCGCATCCGCGATGAGGGTCTTGATGAGAAGATGGTTTTGCAAACTCGATTAGCAGAGCTGCAAAAGGAGGTGGATGAGACGGACTCGGAAATCGCATCCTTGCAGATCCTCAATGATGTGCTGCGCAAATCGGCTCTGAAGAAAGAGTCTCCGGAGTTGGAAATTGCGGAAAAAGATAAGCGTATCTCTGAGCTGCTGCATGAAATAGAGCGGCAATCGAACCTTACTGTTCCCGATGTGAACTTTCTTCAGGAAGAAAACGCCAAGCTACTCGAAGAGCTGAACATGGCGAGGATAGAAAGAGAGCAGACCTATCTCATCAATGAGACCCTTGTTCGCATGCACGCCTCTTCGGATCGTCGTTCTAAGGGGACAGAGGCTCTGCAAGAGCAGCATGAGCAGCACCTTAGACAAATCGAGACGGAGCTGCAGCAGTCGCGTCTAAAAATTGCGGATCTGATAGATCAGCGATCGGTTGCTGTAGAAGAAGAGAAGAGTCAGTGGGCCGAGAGGCTCTCGGAGAGAGACAGGACGATCGCCCTTTTTCAAGAGCGCGTTTGCGATCTATCGGAAACCCAGGCTCTCTATTTCCAGCTGAAAAAGCAGTTTGAAGAGAAAACCAAGATTCTACATCAGACCAGAAAAGAGCTATTTCGCACTGAAACTGCATTGCAAGCGGTTCAAAGGGAGCAGAAATGGGAAGTGATGGAATTTCCTCTTTTCGAAACAATACTTTCATCCCAGGTGACGCAGCTCGAAAGCGAAAAGCTCTTCTTAGAGACAGAAAATGCGGATCTTGAAGAGATCATAGGGCTTTTATCTAAGCCTATAAAAGCTGTAAAGAAGACAAAAACAGCTAAAAAGACTATCTCATAGGAACCTACCCTAATAAAAAGTTTCTGTCGATTTTCAGGTTATTTTGGCCTGTTTTCGACCCATTTTAGGGGGGTAATATAAGAGTGTTGTTATAACCCCCCAAAAAAGGGTCGAAAACAGGCTAAAAAAATTCTGAAAATCGGCGAAAAATTTTGTTAGGGTAGGTTCAAAGATGACCAGAAAAACGTTACCACTCCGTTATGTCGTGCCCGTCATCCTGATCGGCATTGCCATACTCTGGTACGATTTTCATCTCTTCGTCTATCTGACGCCGACGTTAGTGGATGCTTTTTTCCCGGAAGATCCTTTTTATGCCACTCTCTTTTTTCAAGTCGTTATTCTGGCGTTCAATGGTGTTACCAGGCTTCTCGGAGCGTTTGTACTCGGGTTTGAGGGGGATAAAAAGGGGCGTCGTTTTGCGCTCATCGTTTCAATGGGGGTGATGTCCTTTTCTGCCTTGGGGCTCGCTTTGACGCCTACCTATGCTACGATCGGCTGGCTCGCTCCTCTGCTTTTTTTCCTTTTTCGTGGGATGCAGAGTTTTGCTTTGGGTGGAGAATTTACGGGAGGTATGCTCTATCTCGTGGAGTTCGCTCCTCCGAAAAAGAGGAGTTTTTATGGTAGCTTCTCCTTTTTTGGGTTGAGCCTTGGTGTACTTTTCTCCTCGTTTAATCTCTACTTCTTTGGAAATCAGTTTGGGGAGGTGGACTTTCTAAATTGGGGATGGAGGCTGCTCTATTTCTTTGGCGGTCTCGTCGGTCTGCTTCTCTTCTATCTCCGCACGCGGTTTCATGAAACGCATCTCTTTCAAGAATCACGACGCGCTTTGAGGGGAGAAAAAAATCCGATCTACGAATTAGCGCGTCATCACAAGATCTCCTTTTTCAAAGCCTTTGGGATTGGTATTCTAGAGGTGGTCGGCTTTAATCTGCTGATCGCCTATCTGGTGAGTTTTTGGGGGCATGAGTATGGTATGCCACTCGAGTTAGCGACGCGGATTAATCTGCCCGGGCTGCTCATCTTTCCGATTGCGATTCTTATTTTAGGCAAACTGACAGAGACGTTTCACGTCAAAAGGCAGGCGATCATCTCAGCGTTTTTTGTTTTTCTCTTCTCTGTGCCTATTTTTTACTGGATGGGGACGAATGGAGATCTTGAGAAATCGATAGGAGTCGCTCTACTCCTTTGTCTACTGGCCGGCTACATGGTTTCACTGCCGGGAATCTACTGCGAGCTCTTTCCTACGCGCGTGCGTTTCATTGGCATGAGTGTAGGATACAATCTTGCGGTCGTTCTGTTTGGAGAGTCGACGCCGGAGTTTGTCCATACGTTAGGGAACTGGATCTCTGAGCCTTTCAATGCGGGCTTCTATCTGACACTAGCCGCAGCAACCTCCCTCCTTGTTCTCATCAAGATCAAGAATAAAGTGCTATTTGTCCCCTGAAGAGAGGGACAGGATAGACAGGATCGCCTACGGCGGCAGGATTCGCAGGATGAAAAGTGATTTATCCTGCGAATCCTGTCCTTCTTTACTTTCTCTAGCGTTTAGGAGGATGCGTGAGGATCTCGCTTCCTGTTTCTGTGATGACCAGAGTATGCTCCCACTGAGCGCTTGCTCTGCCATCTTTCGTTCGCGCTGTCCAGCTATCTGTTGAGTCGATGACCGCATCCCGCACGCCGGCGTTGATCATCGGCTCGATCGTAAAAGTCATGCCCGGCGCCATCGGGATCTCGATCCCATTGTAATGGTGCGGAATTTCCGGAGGCTCATGAAAGGCGAGGCCGACTCCATGGCCGACGAACTGGTTGACCACACTGCAGTTCTTCGTGGTGGCGTAATCTTCGATCGCTTGACCAATCTCCCAGATAAAAGCTCCAGGTTTGCAGACGCTGATCGCGCGCGCAAGGCACTCTTTTGAGACGTCCATAACCAGCTGGCTCTCTTTTGGCGGCTCTCCGATGGCTACCATCCGGCTGCAGTCGCCAAAATAGCCGTCGAGGATACAAGAGACGTCGATGTTCATGATGTCGCCATCTTTCAGGACTCTGTTCTCCGGAATGCCGTGGCAAATCACTTCATTGAGGGAGGTGCAGATCGTTTTAGGAAAGGGGGGGTATCCATAATTCAATGGAGCTGGGATGACGCCTTTTTCTTTGTGGAGTTTGCGCGAGAGCTCGTCGAGCTCCAGTGTTGTGACGCCGGCGCGGGCGCTTTGGCACAGCTGGTCGAGTATGCCCGCAGTAATGCGGCAGATATGGCGGATTTTATCGATCTGGGGGGCTGTTTTTAAGACGATGCCATACTGCTTGAGATAGCGTTTTGCTAGAGTCAGCGGGTCTATCGTCAGTGGCGCTTTAGGATAGTGGCATTTCTTCCACTTCTTGCCGCTTCCGCACCAGCAGGGATCGTTTCTCGTTATGTGCATAAAGACTCCTTCGGATAGAAAACTTCCCATAGGAAAAGTCCGTGAGCAGGGGCTGTTACGGGGGCTCTTTTCCTGTCACGTGTTGTGAGAATAGAGGGAATGTCTGAGGGGATGAGTTTACCTAGGCCTGCTGCAACAAGCATCCCTGTGAGGTTGCGCGCCATTTTGTAGAGGAAATTGTCTCCAAGGATCTCGATGCGGTAGCGCCGATCTTCCATGGGAACAATGCTAAGCTTTTTCACTGTGCGCACAGAGTCGTCTGTGCTCTCGTTAGAAAGGGCTGCAAAGTCTCTTGTGCCGAGTAGCTGCTCTGCGGCTTTTTCCATAGCTTGGCAATCGAGCGGCTGATGCTGGTGCCAGGAGTAGCGGCGATGGATAGGGGATTGGACGGCTCGATTACAGAGAAAATAGCGATACTCTTTTCCCGAATTATCCAGAGTCGGATGAAAATCTAGCGGCATCTCGTCGATGGCCTGTATCGAAATCTCTCGGGGTAGGACGCCGTTGAGTCCCAACTTTAGGCGGCCGAGGTCGATGGAGTGGGCTGTTAGGAATTGAACGGATTGTCCTTGCGCATGGACGCCACGATCGGTGCGGCTAGCGGCTTCAGCAGAATGCGGCTCTCCTAAGATGCGTAGGAGCGCGCCTTCCAGCTCTTGCTGGATGCTCGGGCCGGTAGTAGTTTTCTGCCAGCCAAAATAGGGGCCGCCATCATAGGCGATAAGGAGTCTAATATTACGCATGGGAGCAAGATTATAACCCATGTTGTAGGTTATGGACAAAGGAACTAATTCCTCCCATAAACATTTGGATGCCGATCAAGAGCAGAATGAGTCCCATGAGCCGCTCCATGGCGGTAATTCCTCGCCAACCAAGCAATTTTTTTAAAAATTCACAGGTGAGCAAGATGAGTAGAGAGGCTGCCCAAGCAATACAGATCGCGCCGACCATTGTGCTGGTGCTCTGCTGTTGGGAATAGATCATAACCAGCGCGAGTACCGAAGGTCCAGCGACGAGAGGCACGGCGAGAGGTACGATAAAGGGCTCTGTGGTTGGGGGCAATGATTTCTCAGGATCGGACTGATCGCTCGGAAAGATCATCTTGAGGCAGAGCAGAAACAGAATAATACCACCGGCAATCTGGATTGTGTCGAGAGAGATGTGTAAAAAATTCATCAGTGCCTCTCCAACAAAGTTGAATAGGATGATGATAAAAAGAGCGATCAGCATCTCTCGGACGATGATTGTGCGTTGACGCCGCGGAGGAATGCCTCTGAGAAAACTGATATAGAAGGGGATATTGCCGATAGAATCCATCAAGAGGAAAAGGGCTAGGGCAATAGAAAACATCTCCATGAGACTCTCTAGCTATTTTTTTCTCACTCTATCGAATCGCGGATAGAGCGTCAAACATTCCTGCCTTCCGTTACAATGCGCCGCCAGAGCCGGCCTATGTAGCGCTTCTGATCCGGGCTGAGTTGATGGAGGATGAGCAGGCAGTCGCTATTTTTTAAAAAAGCGGCTTTGGTCCAGTTGGCAGAGCCGGAAATGAGGGTCTGTTTATCGATGAGAACAAACTTATGATGCAGCAGCTGAAGCCCTTGGCTAAAGAGAATCGTGATGTCTCCTTTTCTCAGCTTTTCGATCGCCTTCGAGCTGGCGCCGAGTCCCGAGTGCGCATCGATGACGAGGGTGACGGCGACGCCCCGCCTTTTTGCAGCTAGGATGTCATCGAGGAGGAGGGGATGTGTGAGGGTAAAGAGTGCGATGTGGATCGTTTTTTTCGCAGAGCGGAGATGGTGCCGTAGGTCGGAGAGCGCGTGGCCTCTCGGATCGGGTAGTAGCCAGATCTCAACGGACTGGCCGCCGACGCTGGTCTTTAGATAGCCGGAGGAGAAGGGGGTCTGGTTCATGAGGAACTCTGCTACTTTCCCGCTGCGTAGGCCCACGATCAGGTTGTCGTGCATGCGGAGTGAGGCGGAGGTCATGTTGGCGGAGCCGAGCATCACGAGATCGCGGTCGATCACGAGGATCTTCTGGTGCATCAGGCCGCTTTTTCTGATCGCGGTGAAGGAGTTTCTGTGGTGAGGCTTGGAGAGCCTCAAAGAGCCTCCACCCGGATCGTAATAGACTTTTGTGTCTACGCCGGAGTCAATTTTGTTTTCGAGTGCATCCACAACAGCGGGATCGCTCAGTCCAAATACGGTTAAATGGATCGATTCTTGCGCTGTTTTGAGGGCAGTGAGGAGTGTGAGTCTAAGGTCTTGGCGGCACTGATTGGAATAAAAACAGGGTCGTTCGCCTGCTTTAGGAATGGTTGCCCGAGACGAATGCTTGATCAGCCAAAAACTAGAGCAACAGGCCGCAAAGACGAAGAGGGAGACGAAAAAGCTTTCTCCTGTTCTTCGACTTTGCACTGGAAATACTAGATTTTGCCCATGTCCTTGAGAACGGCGTGTAGGCCCTTCTTATCGATCGTACGGATCGCTGCAGTAGAAAGTCGAAGCGTGATGAATCGGTTCTCTTCTGGATGGAAGAAGCGCTTCTTTTTCAGGTTCGGAAGAAAACGGCGATTGGTAATGCCGGTGATTTTAAGACCGATACCTTTCTTTTTCTTGGCGATACCGCGGAGTGTGTAGCTGCGGCCGGAAACTGGTTTGCGACCTGTAACTTGGCATAGTCTAGACATAGGAAAACCTTTTTATTCAAAGTAGAGGAGATCATAGCACCGGAGGCGCTATTTCACAACAAAAGATTGCGTTGGATCGTCTCTCTAACTGTCTTTGGCAACTCTTTTTTTGATAGGAGCTGCTCATAGGAGCGAACCGAGTCCTGTTTTTTCCCCATGCTTTGTAGGGCGCAGGCGGAGAAAAAGAGCAGCTGATAGTCATAGACTTCTCTCCGCACATACATCAGGGTCTTAGGGATTGGATGCGTGAGGCCAAACTCAGCCAGTAGATAGGCCAGCAAAGCGTTGTTGGATTTCAAAAAATAAGCTGACATAGCAGAGAGTGGTTCAGCTCTTGTGGGATCGAGGCGGTAGGCTTGTTCATAGCTTCTCAAAATTTCTTTAGCGCTTTTCTTAAGATCTTCTTGGAGGCAGCCCGCGTAGTATTGGGAGAGGAAGACCTCATCGGCAAATCCGCCCATTTCGACGCGTTTTTGATACTGTTCAAGGGCTAAGGAGAGCTCGCCACCAGAGCCGTAGCTTTGCGCGAGATAGAAGACGGTTCTGCTATTGGTGGGATCTTTTTTTAGGGCGCTTTCCAAAATGGAGGCATCTTGGAGGTAGCGCGTTTTATCTTTGGCTCTTGCTCCATCGCGAGGCAGGCCGACCCGCAGAAGTTGGGGGAGAATTTCACCGGAGGCGTTCTCTGGTGGGACCAGTGTTTCGTGCAGCACGCCTTCCCAGCGCCAGAGAGGATCTTGATCGATGAGGAGAATGCGGTAGAAATCGACAGATAGATCTCTACTTTTCACGAGGTAGTAGTTCTTTCTCAGAGTTTGTTTGTTGAGAGGGCGGGTCGCTTCTAGTGTTTCATCGGCGTCGATGAAGAGAAGATAATCCGCTTTGCCTCTGGCTAAATCCATCGCCTCATTGCGATTGGTTTCGAAGTCGACCCAGGGCCTTTGATGCAGCTTTCCAGGAATTTTTTTCAGCGCTTTGCGGATGATTTTTTGTGTGCCATCTGTTGATCCGGTATCGACGATGACCCAGGAATCGATGAAAGGTTTCACGGAAGCAAGGCATCTTTCGATCACCTTGCTCTCGTTTTTAACGATCATGTTGAGACAAATTGTTTTCATTTTATTTCGTAATGAAGAGAGTAAACGTCTTCTTTCTTTGTCCCTGTTAAAAATAGTTCGCAGGAAGGTGGGATTTTATTTTCTAAAATGGCAGAGGCGAACAAGTTGACCACTTCTTGCTGAATGATTCGTTTGAGAGGGCGCGCTCCGAAAGCGGGATCATAGCCCTCTTTTGCGAGATGTATGACAACAGAGGGATCCCATTTCAGAGAGATCTGTCTCTCTTTGAGGCGATCGGCCACGCGCTCGAGCTGAATGTTGACGATCTTTTCCATATGCTCGAGTTGGAGCGGCACGAAGGGAAGAATCTCATCGATACGGTTCAAGAACTCGGGGCGGAATGTCTGTCTTAAGATCGGTGTGAGAAGCGAGAGCAGATCTTGCTTTGTCCATATTCCCGGCCTCTCTTCGATTTTCTGTAAGAGGAGATTGGAGCCGAGGTTTGAGGTCATGATGAAGAGCGCATTTTTGCAATTGACGACGCGGCCTTTGCTATCGGAGATGCGGCCATCATCGAAAATCTGCAAGAGGATGTTGAACACATCGGAATGCGCTTTTTCGAGCTCATCTAGAAGAACGACAGAGTAGGGTCGTCGTCTTAGAGCTTCGGTCAATTGCCCCCCCTCATCGTAGCCGACATAGCCGGGAGGCGAGCCGATGAGACGAGAGACGCTATGTTTTTCCATGTATTCGGACATGTCGAGCCGCAAGATCGCATCTTCACGATCGAAGAGCTGCTCTGTGTGGGCTTTGACCAGCTCAGTTTTGCCGACACCGGTGGGTCCTAAAAAGAGAAAGACGCCCATCGGACGATTCGGGTCATTGAGACCGGCGCGCGAGCGGCGGATCGCCTCGGAGACAGCTTTGACGGCCAGAGGCTGACCGACGACGCGCTCTTCGAGATGTTTTTCTAGATGCAAGATCTTCTGCGTCTCTTTTTCCAACATCTTATCGAGAGGAATGCCGGTCCACTTGGAGACGATCTGTGCGATGAGCTGCTCATCGACCTCTTCTTTTAAGAGACGATCTTTGAGTTCAGCGAGTCCCTCTTGTGCATCTTCGAGCTCTTTTTGCAGGGCAGGCAGAAGACTGTAGCGCACTTCGGCGACTTTATTGTAGTCCGCCTTTCTCTCCGCTTCTTCTTCAAGAAAGCGCATTTTTTCAAGAGCGTCTTTTTTCTCATTGAGCGACTGAATGAACTTCTTTTCTCGATTCCACTTCGCTCGGAGCGCCGAGAGCTCTTCTTTGGCTTCTGCGATCTCTTTTTCCGTCTCATCGACGGGAGCATCCTCTCGTTTTTGCGCTTCTTGCTTGACGATGAGTTTGGCGAGCGCTCGCTCTTTCTGATCGATTGGCAGCGGCATGCTTCCGATCTGCATGCGAATCAAGCTCGCGGCCTCATCGATGAGATCGATCGCTTTGTCAGGCAGTTTGCGATCTGTGATGTAGCGAGAAGAGAGAAAGACAGCGGCATGGAGGGCGCCTTCGGTAATGCGCACGCCGTGGAAAATTTCATAACGCTCCTTGAGACCGCGCAAGATCGCAATCGCATCTTCTAAAGAGGGCTCAGCGACGGTGACCGGCTGAAAGCGCCTTTCGAGCGCCGCATCTTTTTCGATATGCTTCTGGTATTCCGCCAACGTGGTCGCGCCGATGCAATGAAGTGTTCCGCGGGCAAGAGCCGGCTTGAGGAGATTCGCGGCATCCATCGCACCTTCACAGGCGCCGGCGCCGACGAGCGTATGCACCTCATCGACAAAGAGAATGACCTGACCATCACTTTTTTCGATGTCCTGCAAGATGCCCTTGAGTCTCTCTTCAAATTCACCGCGATACTTTGTGCCGGCAATGAGACTGCCCATGTCGAGAGACATGATCTCTTTATTCTTTAACGAATCGGGTACATCGCCCTGTACGATGCGATGCGCGAGTCCTTCTGCGATGGCCGTTTTACCGACACCGGGATCGCCAATGAGCATGGGATTATTCTTTGTGCGCCTTGATAAGACCTGCATTGTGCGACGAATCTCTTCATCGCGCCCGATGACAGGATCCATCTTGCCCTCTTTGGCGAGATTCGTGAGATTTTTGCAAAATTTATCCAGTGCGCGCAGAGAGGACTCGGCACTCGGGCTATCCATGTGTCTCGATCCGCGGATCTTCTGGATCTCATCGAGTGCATCTTGCAGGGAGCGCTTGGAGATATTTTTCAGAGAGGCGAGAGGTTCCGAGGGCTTGTCCCAGAAGGCGAGAAAGATATGATCGCTTCCGATGAAAGAGTCATTGAGCTGTTTGGCGAACTGATCTGCGGCCTTGAGCCTCTCTTGCATGTTTAAAGAGAGCTGCGGCGTTTGATCGCCTTCGCTAAAAATAGGGAGAGTCGCCAGAGCGCTCTCCGTCTGCGATAAAAGAAGAGAGGGATCGAGATTCAGCGCCTTGCAGATCGAGGCGAAGTAGCCTTCGGCATCGAGCAAAAGAGCTCGTATTAGATGATTTTCAGAAACCTGCACATGCTGATGATTTTTTGCATGCTGGATGGCTTCTTCTGCGGCTTTCGTTACAGCTTCATTGAGTTGCGGTGCCATGATTCCCTCCTTTATTTATTAGATGGAGGGAATTATAACTCGATAATGTGTAGTATGCAAGTCGCTAATTAATTAGTAGGGACTCTTGAAGCTTTCTTCGCTTTTACGCTGGAGCCGGTCAAGGAGTTGGTGAGCTTGTAGGGGTAGTTCGCATCTCCACTTTGCGAGATCATGATCTCGGCGGGGGTGATCCAGCCTTGAGTCAGTGGGGTATCTTCAGAATAGATTTCCCAAACGGAGTGATCGGAGAGACGGAGGTAGTGGCCATTGTGCAGATTTTCAGAAAGGATGGCACTGGTTGAATCTCCATCGACAGGTAGAGGTTCTGCTCGTTTCGCGTAGTGCGTGTCGATCCACTCTTGTAGGGCTTGTTTCTGTTTTCCGGTCAGCTTGTAGACACCGGAAAACAGAAACAAGCTAACCG
>JAJFMM010000097.1 GCA_021772165.1 Chlamydiota bacterium
TTCCGCGCGATGGGAAAAAATGCCTTTGGCCATATTCAAGACGAGACAGGCCGCATCCAGGTGATGTTCAACCGAGACCAGACTCTGATCGAGGGCTACACGCCAACTGAAACTCTGAACTCGATGAAATTCATCGAAAAAAAACTCGACCTCGGTGACCTCCTTGGCCTAGAGGGCTATCTCTTCCGCACACAAAAAGGCGAGCTGACTGTCTTCGTCAAAAAACTCACGCTGCTTTGTAAATCTCTGCTACCGCTACCTGATAAGCACAGCGGTTTGGCCGATAAGGGCGTGCGCTACCGCAAGCGCTGGCTCGATCTCATCACGCATCCTGAATCAATGGAGCGCTTTCGCCTCCGCTCAAGGATTCTCCTGGCGATCCGCAAATACATGGAAGACGAGATCTTTGAAGAGGTAGAGACCCCGATTATCCAGAATATCTATGGCGGCGCCGAAGCAAAACCCTTCACATCTCACCTCAATGCTCTGCATCAAGACATGTACCTCCGCATTGCACTCGAAATCTCACTGAAGAAGCTGATCGTCGGCGGCATGCAGCGCATTTATGAGATCGGTAAAGTATTTCGCAACGAGGGCATCGATCGTACGCACAATCCAGAATTCACCATGCTCGAGGCCTATGCTGCCGGCTGGGACTACAATGACATGATGGATTTTGTCGAAGGCATGTTCGAGCGCATAGCCCTGGATCTCTTTGGCGACACCAAAGTCCGCTACGCCCCTGAAGATGAAGCAACAGCGCAGGTGATCGACGTGAAAGGCCCTTGGAAGCGCCTGACCATGAAAGATGCCGTCAAAACCTACGCAAATGTCGATGTCGACACAATGAATGAAGCCGAAATGCGCGCGCTCCTTTTGAAAGAGACTCAAGTCGATCCGAAAAAAGTTGAAGGCGCCACACGCGGAGCTCTCATTGCACTCCTGTTCGAAGAGATGGCCGAATCGCACTTGATTCAACCACACCACATCATCGACCATCCGATCGAAACAACACCGCTATGCAAACCGCATCGCGATCCGGAATCTCGCAAAGAGGGACTCGTCGAGCGTTTCGAGAGCTTTATCCTTGGAAAAGAGATCTGCAACTCCTACACCGAACTCAATGATCCGGTCTTGCAGCGCCAACTCTTAGAAGACCAAGGTAACAAGCGCGATCAAGGCGACGAAGAAGCTCATCCCCTCGATGAAGAGTTTCTAGAAGCGATCTGTCAGGGCATGCCCCCGACAGGCGGCATTGGAATTGGTATTGATCGCCTGGTTATGCTCTTTACTTCAGCGCCCTCAATTCGCGACGTCCTCTTCTTCCCGATCATGCGCTTGGACGGCGAATAGAGCTGACTTACAAGAACTTAACAGTTAATCGTCATAATTACGCTATTTCACTGAGTCCCAAATAGAGCTTCGGGCGCTCCGGCTTTTCTATAAAATTAACACCATTCCTCTGATCGTACTCGAACATCTCTCTCCACTGATCCGTCAGCCTTTCAGTCTGAAGGCATTCATTGACTCCCACACAATAAAATCTCAACAAATCGGGAACCTGTTCATAAATGGAGATCACATCTTGGAGATCAGGCAGAGTTGGATCAATCAGAGAGCTCTCGTAGAGAAACTGGATCGCTTTCTCACGAATCTCATCTCCATTCCCAGCTACTACCATACCGTCTACCAGCTCCTTACAAAGGAGTAAGACTCTTGATTTTTCAGTATAAAACTGACAGGGGATCTCAGAACCACTCAAAGGATAAAATCCGCTAGCATGAATCGCCATGACACTCCTAAATTAAACTCTTTGTAAATGTTGAGGATGTATCCTATTGGCCAGAGATCTTAAATACAACAATTCAAGTGCTGGCTTCTCTGTCGAGATCGATTGCATCAAGTTTCTATCTTTCTCAAAAGCATTTCTCCATACATCCATTGCTTTCGCTTCCTGAAGATATGCATTCACACCTGCACAATAGAATCTCAACAAACGAGGATGCTCCCCATATGTATTCATGATCTCATCTAGACTGGGTAGAGTTGGCTCAAGCAAGCAGCTTATATGTAAAAATGAAGTAGCTTCCGAGTGGATCTCATCTAATCGATGTGTGACCTTAGCCACAGCCTCCCTACAGAGTTTCAGTAACCCCGATTTTTCAATATAATACCCAATGAGCTCATCCAGAGGTGGATTAGGCAAAAGTAGTTCTTTCAACAACAGTTTAAAATGGGGTAGAGGAAGGTTGAAAAGAAGATCTTTTTCATCTCCGTCAAGAGTAGAACATTTTCTAAACAACTCTGTATAGAATTCCTTCACTCTAGCGGTTAATGCTTCATTTTCCAAAGCTGTGAGCAACTTCTCAGCTCTATCACAAAACGTTAGGTTCTCATTTTCCATAGGCAAATCTGAGCTAATATAAGAAGATTTTCTCCCAAACTCATCAGCAAGAATGCATGTATGTATGGTCCTATACCAAGGTTCATATCCTCTAAGGAAACACTGGGCAATTCATATTTTCAATCTCGGGGATCAAATCTACTGCGATCGAGTTTTCGGAAGTAGCTAACCGGAAAAAGGTTAACTACTTCCTCCAAACTCGTTCTCGCTACGATTTGCTCTCCCGATCTTAAAAACAGCAATTACCCAGCGCTTCCCTAAGTTGAATCGTCATATCTCCCTCACGAAAATAGCACTCTTTTTTAAAGAGTCCGTAAAGGTGAGTCAAGGAAATTGTTGTTTTCAGTTGGAAATAATGGAACTGCCTGCGTAAACTCCCTGCATTTTCAAAAACAAGGACCTTTACATGATAGCCATCTCTAACGCTCAACACACAAACCCACTCTTTTGGACTGCTTGCAGCAATAAAATGTCGGAAACAGCAGGAATTACGAAGAACCTGGCAAGGGGTCTTTTTAACGTTGTCTCACATCCTTATGCGGCCTATATCGCAGCCGGTGGCGTGGCTCTTTCTTATGGCGCCTCGCTACCAGCAGAAGATGCGCTAACAATGAGCATGTGCACTCACCTAGCCGGCGTGGCCGCTATTATCGTTACACAAAAGGTTAAAGAAAGAGTCGAATAACTCAAAAAAAAGGAGTACTTTATGTCAGCAGTATCCAACGCCTCTCACCCAAGTCAGGGGATTCTATCCAGCTGTGGCAACGCAGCCACTAGGGTTATGACGATCGCCACAAATCCTCTGGTCGTCGATCTAGCCGCAAAAAGCGTAGTGCTTGCGTCTCGCTCTGTAATTTCAGGTCCTATAGCTACGGCTTTCTATTTCTCTTCTACGATAGCCAAATCCGTTGTCATCGGTATAGGCATGTACTGTTCGGAAAAATTATCTGACTCTGCAAAGGCAATCCAGAGCATTGCGTACGGTGTTTTAAGCCTTATGTCAAGTTCCTTAGTCTTATTCGGTGCAGAAAGCTTAGCGCTTACTTATATAGCTCCAATCTCATTACCGGCTGCTTTAGCACTCAACCTTACCGTGAACCTTATTGGTATGAGCGTATCTACGGGAATGGAAACAGTGAAAGAAATGGTTTAATATAGATCTTCTTCGACAAAACGGCATCCGTACTTGGTGAGGCAAATCTTTGCCTCATCAATTTTTTCAACGAAGTTTGCCTGCGCAAGAAGTTTGACGATGTTTTTTGTTGCCGTATCTTTGAGACCCGCTTTCTTAGCGGCATCTTTGACAGTTAGGACGCAAAAGAGATCACCTTTTTCCTGGGCCATTCGATAAAATTCTAACATCAGTTTTTCGTCGGGGGTTAGTGCTTTCATCGTTTTTTTAGCCTCGCTCCTTGTGGTGTATCTTCAATCAGATAGCCACGATCGGAGATCTCTTGTCTCATCTCATCGCTAACTTGGAAATTCTTTTCTTTCCGCGCTCTCTCTCTTTTTTCCAGCATCTCCTGCAACTCTTGCGGTATCTCCAGTTCTTTAGACTCGAGTGGCAAGACGCCGAGAACTGCGTCCCACTTTTCCAGAAGATGGAGCGCTCTCTCAGCTCCCGTTCGAGTCAAGGTTCCCGTATCGGCAAGGACATTGAGGTCGCGTACAAGGTCAAAGAGAGCAGCGAGTGCAGCAGAGCTATTAATATCGTGTGCCAGCGCCTCTTTAAAGGCGTGATCGGCCGTTTTCATCAGCTCTGTTAGTGCAGGTGGGCTCTCCCCTGTCTCTTCAATCGCATGCAATCGGATAACCAGGGCTTCAATTCTCTCTAAGCTCGCCCTAGCGGCATCGAGGCCTTGAATCGTGAAGTTGAGCTGCGTGCGGTAGTGTGTGGAGAGGAGCAGATAGCGCACTTCTCTTCCGGTGTAGCCACGGTTAAGCAGATCGCGCAGTGTGTAGAAATTCCCGAGGCTTTTCGACATTTTCTTGTGATCGACAAGAAGATGCTCCACATGCACCCAGTGATGCACGAAATGGGTACCGGAGCAGCACTCTGACTGGGCAATCTCGTTTTCATGGTGAGGAAACATGTTGTCGACACCGCCGCAATGGATATCGACCGACTCTCCAAGCAGCTTCATGGCCATGGCTGAGCATTCGATGTGCCATCCGGGTCGACCGGGGCCAAAGGGGCTCTCCCAAAAAATCTTGCCGTCTCTCTCTGGATCATGTGCTTTCCAAAGGACGAAATCGGAGATGTTATCCTTGTCATACTCATCGGCTTCATTATCGCCGGAAGCGTTCGCCTTCAGCTCATCGAGTTTGAGATGCGAGAGTCTACCGTAGGATGAAAAGCTGCGGATTGAAAAGTAGATACTGCCATTCGGGCTGCGATAAGCCGAGCCATTTTCCATCAGCTTTTCGATCATTTCGATCATCTCATCGATGTAATCTGTCGCCGCTGGATAGAATTCAACTTTCTCGATGTTGAGCGTTTCGAGATCTTCAAAAAAGGCAACGCGATAGGGCTCTACAAACTCTTTCAGCGGCATCTTTTTCGCCGTCGCACCGGTAATGGTCTTGTCGTCGACATCGGTCAGGTTCATCGCCTGGACCAGATCGAATCCGAAAAATTTGAGCGATCGTCTTAAGAGATCTTCAAAGACGTAGGTGCGAAAGTTGCCGATGTGTGCGAAATTGTAGATCGTAGGTCCGCAGGTGTACATACGCAGGCGACCGTCCGCTCCATGAGCGCGTACATCTTCCATCTCTCGTGTTTCTGTGTTGTAAAGCTTCAGAAGGATATCAGGTTTCATAAGATTTAAGCGGTCAGGGAGGCCATGAGGCCTCGGTAGTTGATTTTTCCGGTGCCGAGAAGAGGGATCTCCTCAACATGGCGTACGTGAGAGACTTTGATAATACGGCTCATGCCGCTCTGGCGAAGTACGTCATTAACAGCGTCCTTTTCCAACTGGGCAGTAGAAAAAAGAACGAGCTGGGGCTGCTTTCCCTCATCTTCTTTGGCGCAAACGGCCAAAGCGGGTGCGTCGTCCTGAATGCGGCCTTGGCGGAGTAGCTCTGAGTTTAGCGTCTCTTCCACAGCGCCGAGGCTGATCATCTCACCGCCGATCTTCGTAAAGCGCTTGAGACGCCCTGAGAGAATGAGATTTTCATCCTTATCGAAATAGCCAATGTCACCTGTGCGGTACCAGCTTTTCCCATCGAGTTCTATGAAGGGAGATTTCTGCTGGCCGAGATAGCCCCGAAATACGTTCGGTCCTCTTACGCAGATCTCACCTTCTGCTCCCTTTGCAAGTGGCTCGAGTGTTTCCGGATGTATCGTGCGATATTCAACGTCCGGCAGCGGACGTCCTACACCTACGACTGGTAGATTCGGTCTGCAGATAGAGATGATCGGAGAGCATTCGGTAATTCCGTATCCCTCGATGATGATCGCTCCGGTGCCAAGTTGCTTCACCTTGTCATAGAGCTCCTTCTGCGTTTTTTCAGCTCCCGTGATGAAGTAGCGCATGGTGGAGAGCTGCTCTTTCTTAGCAGCCTGGAAAAGGCCTTTCAAAAAGCTGGGGGCGCTGCAGAAGATTGTTGCTTTCCAGCG
>JAJFMM010000098.1 GCA_021772165.1 Chlamydiota bacterium
AAGAGTTGGATCAGTTGGTGATCATCTGTTGTCAGATCAATCGTATGGGGGCGAAGGAACCACAGCTTATTCATCTGAAGGACTCTGGTGGTATTGAGGAGGCGAGTAACAAGGTGGTGTTTGTTCATCGGCAAGAGGACAACGATCCAGAGACTGATCTGATATGCGCAAAGAATCGAAATGGTCAGGTGGGGCATAAGGTGAAGTACATCTTCGACTGGACCCATATGAAATTCAGGCCAAAGGCTGAAGTCAAATCAGAAGAGGTTAAAGCTTTATTTTCTTAATTTTTCCAATGACTGATCAAAAAATGGTGATGGAATGCAACAACTGTTGTGAGGTGAGGAAGTATTATTTTCAGGAGTTCATTATGAAACAGAAGGAACTCAAGAAGGAGTTTCAGAAGAAAAAGAACTACGGTCAGGAGAAGAAATTCCCTTGTGCCTTTGGATGTACAGGAGAGGGCGTGTACATGGTGTTTAGAGGGTCGGTGTGGGAATAGTCTCCATTTGCATACAATTGCGTTTGTTGTGTAATACCTTTACATCTTTATTTTTTCATTATGAAACTCACAGAAGAAGAGGTCCAGAGGCGAGCTGGTATCGACCAGCACTTCAAAGCCTTCGCTAAGTCACGTGGTCAAACGATCACGGACCTCGAGTACCACGTGAAGGAGGAATGGCTCGAAGCATATGCTCCTCAACAGATGTTTTAATTTTTAATCTAATCAGCATGAAGACGTTCGAAGCAATGAAGTTTGCCAATCATTCAATGATGGTCAACAACCTTGAAAAGTGGGTCAACGGTGTGGCTCGAACAAATGAAAATGTTACCATCGAGTCGATGGCTCATATCGAAGAAGATGATGAAACCTTGGTCATCATTTCATTTGGTGGTGGCAATGAGAACGGTGGTAGTTGCTCCACGTGCGGATGCATAATACCGATGCATGCTCTAGCATATCTCAAGGGTAAGCCAATGTGTGGAAGATGTTTTGTAAATAAATACCAAGAAACCTATGGCTAGAAAAATATCACTCACCATACCGCTTGAAGCGAATCCTCTGCCGTACCAGAATCAGGTTCGGTCGAAGATTCAGCATAACCGAGATGGCAAGAGCTATGTGAAGCACTACAAGACTTCGAAGCTCAACTCATATCAGACATACATCAGGTTGATGGCTCGCTCTGCCGCTAACCGTGTTGGTTGGGAGATTATCGAGAAGTACTTCAAGATCGAATTGCATATGGTCTTCAAGAACCGCACTCACGGTGATGCTGACAACTGCGAGAAGTCGATTATGGACGCGTTGGAGGGTGAGTTGTTTAAAAACGATAAATGGGCCAAAGACAAGCACGTGCACTATTCCTATGGCTCTGAGGCTAAAATAATTGTCAAAGTCGAGGAGCTCGTGTTATGATGGCCGTATCGACCTGATTTCTATTCTAATCACTATCACTATGAATCCAGACGACGACGTTATCGTCCAACCAGGTGAGCAAGTACAGATCAACTTCGTTGCTGGATCTAAGGTTCCCTTTTTGAGGCGGACCCTTAAGGAGTTGGGGCTCACTCATCCAACCGGCTTGATGGTGATATACGGAAAGATCATGGCGATGACTGCCATACCAAACCTAGAGAACCAGTATCCAACTGTCTTCAGTCCGAAGATGGTTTTCAGCGTATCTTATTCACCCAAAGGTCATGCCAAAACTTCAAATGAAATGCGAGAAGTGCGGAACACAACTTCCCGTTCATCTAACAGCTGACGGTGACGTGTCTCGAGCTTTCAGGCACATCATTATCGAAGACGGAGAAGGGAATACTGAGGAGGCTCTGTTCTGCTCGGAATGCGCTGGTCTGCATAAAGACTCTAAACAAGGATGTAATTGTAATCACTAACCCACATCACTATGTCAGACGATGACAACATAAAGCCGGAAGGCGAAGGTAACGACTCGGCAACAGCTGAGGAACTAGGTGGCCACCCCGAAGAGCCACAACCAGAAGAGAAGGCTGAGCCTGCTCACGACAACTCTCAGGCTATTGATCCTGAGGTAATCAAGAAGGCCATGCCAGAAACATGGGAGGAGTTGGAGAAGTTCCATAAGGACTTTGATGAACTCGAAGAGAAGATCAAAGCCGCTACCAGTCTAACTGCTCTGCCAGGGATGCACGGTATCGTTCGAACGGTTCTCATTTTCTTGGAGAAGTTCAACTACATCAAGGCTGATGGCGCTGAGCTTGCTTACTTCAAAGAACAGATCCAAAAGGACAACGTTAAAGCGAGGGCTCAGATTGAATCCAACATACGAGACAAGAAATTCAAGGAGATGTACATGGACGCTGTTCAAGGAAAGGCGGCTGTCGAAAGAGAGAAGGCCAAGAAATCTAACCAAACAGAAGATGCAAAGGAGTAAGACCTCATTGCGTATCGAGAAGCTAGTGGCAGTAGTGTTGTCTGCAGCTGTATCAATTGCAGCTGTGGGCTTTACTCTGTTGCTCGGTTGGATCATTGATGCTCAGGGAAACGTTAGGGATTTCAGCATCTTCTTTTTCTCTTTTGTCTTTTGCTTGTCATACGCCTTTTTACGAAAAATACAAAAATCATGACCCATGCCACAACCAGCTCCAGATCTCGAACTCCTTTTCACCCTCTACAAAAAGCATGATGGTCGATTGACCAACATGGCTAAGGATCCCGTATGTCCGATCAACACAAGACAGGCGCTTGGAGTGCTGAAGAAGAAAGAGAACTGGGCCGATCGGTATGAGGAGGAAAAGATACGGCCTATAGAGAGAGACATGGCGAACCGTGACTCAATGCTGGACAATGCTCTCTACGACATAGCCGCTCAGGCGAAAGATCTCATTCCTCACTGTGTTACTGGTAGTGAGCTGTTTAATTTATTTAAGATCCTTCGCCTCTCAAGAGGCCTACCTACTAGCATCTCTCAAAGTGCCAATTTCAACCTCAATCTCAACAAAGGACCAAAAAGACGATCTCTCGAAGACGTTAAAAAAGATCTTGCGGAATTTGCCGATTCTCTCGGAAGAACAGAGCGAAGATCTAAGGCTATTGATGTTGGAACAAAAGATAGCTGAGTGTGAGTTCGACCTGTTTGAATTCGGCCGTTTCTTTATGGGAGCCTTTTTCAAAGTGGAGAGCTCTGATTTCCATAAGGAGCTGACTCTTGATTATCAGAACGCCATTCTCCATGGTGATCAGAAGAAGCTTTGTAGGTTGGCCCCTCGTGGTAATGCTAAATCAGTATGGACCACGTTGATCCTTCCTTTATGGTGCATCCTTTATGGCCACAGGAAATTCATTGTGATCATATCTGATAGCTCTGAGCAGGCTGATGGTTTCTTAACTGATATCAGAGAGCAGCTCGAGAACAATCAGTTGATATTCGAGTGCTTCGGTAGTCAGACTGGTCCAGTATGGCAGCACACGAAGTTGGTCACCATAACTGGTGCTCAGATCAGCTCCCTTGGTGTTGGAAAGAAGATTCGAGGTAAAAGGAAAGGAGAGAACCGTCCTGATCTAGTGATCTGTGATGATGTGGAGAATGATGAGAATGTAGCGAGCAGAGAGCAGAGAAAGAAGCTCAAATCATGGTACCTCAAAGCGGTGCTCAAGGCTGGTGACAGAAGCACGGTCTTCATTGTAGTCGGTACTGCGATGCATCATGATTCTCTGTTGGCAGTGCTTCAGAAGAACTCTGGTTTTGAGTCGAAGGTCTACAAGTCCGTTATTGAGTTCAGTAGTTCACCTCGATGGGGAGAGTGGGAGCGGATATATATCAATCGCGAAAACAAAGACAGGAAGAAGTTGGCTCGAGTGTATTACCAGGACTATGAAGGTGAAATGCTCAAGGGCACTAAGGTGTTGTGGCCAGAGTGGGAGAGCTACTATGATTTGATGGAGATGAGACTCACTGATGGTGAGGCAAGTTTCAGTTCTGAGAAGCAAAACAACCCGATCAATGAAGATGATTGTATCTTCAGCCTTAAGGAAGAGGAGCCTCGACATTGGTTCGACTTTGATGATCTCAACGCGTTGATGACCCTCAGGAAATTCATGATCAGAGGTGCTATCGATCCTTCGATGGGGAAGAACATGGACCGTGGTGATTACTCTGCCATTATTACCGGTGGTAAAGATCCAAGTACTGGATATGTGTACATCCTTGATGCGGATATAAAGCGACGGCATCCAGATGTGATCATCGAAGATACCATCAACAAGACCAACTCATATGTCTACAATTTGATGGGTGTTGAGGAGGTTGCCTTCCAGGAGTTCTTCAAGGATTCATTCATCAAAGAAGTAGCGGCTAGAGATTTGGAGCTGAGTCTCCCTATTGTTGGTGTCCCAAATAGCGGCACCAAGAAGTCGGTGAGGATCCAAAGATTACAACCGATGATAGCCAACGGGACAATCAAATTCCACAAAAGTCAAAAGCTACTGATTGAGCAATTGCAGTTCTACCCTAAAATTGATCATGATGACGGGCCAGATGCTCTAGAGATGCTTATGCGGCTATTCAAAGGCTCGGAAAATAAGCTTGTTCTCCCTACCAAGGAGCGTAAGAGGCGACGAAGAGGCCTTGACACGGAGTTCTAATTGCGCGTACTTGAAATTTCATTTATTATCGTTTTAGGATCTCTAACCGAATTGTATGGCCAAACGCAAAGCTAAAGGTGCTTCAAAACAAATTAAGCAGATGCAACATGAGCTTGGAGCATCCGGTACTCATATCCTGAGAGGGTTTTTGAGAGAGGATTATTTGAACGTGCTTAGGTGGCCACAGTCAGTGAGGGTGTATGAGAAGATGGAGAAGGGAGATGCTCAGGTCAGTGCGAGTATCAAGATTTGCACCTATCCAATTACAGCGGCTAAGTGGTTCATCCCTGAGCGGAACCTTGAACCAACACCAGAGAACGCAAAACTGATTGAGGCTGCTGAATTTATTCATGAAGCTCTTTTCGAGCGTATAAACTTTGAGGAGTTCCTTCCTCAAGCACTGGAGATGCTCACCTATGGGTACTCTGTATTCGAAAAGGTTTTCAAAGTAGAGGACAACAAAGTTTGGTGGGATAAGTTCGCTTGGAGAAAGCAGGACTCAGTATATAAATGGGAGCAGAGCAATGGTGAGCCTGGTATTGTTCAGGATCTTAGCGAGATGGGGAGAGGGCATGTTGATATCCCGGAGAATAAGCTCATCTATTTCACATTCCAAAAGAGGGGTGACAATCCTGCTGGGATATCTATTCTCCGTAGTGCATACAAGCATTGGTACATGAAGGACAATTTTTACAAGATCGATGCTATCGCCACTGAGCGTAATGGTATCGGTGTTTTAGTTATTGGCCTGCCTGATGGGAATACTAAGGATGATCAAGACAAGGCTGCCGAGCTCGGTGAAAACTTCTATGCCAACGAGCAACAATACATTGTCAAACCAAACCCAAACTGGGAGGTAGAACTTCTTAGTGGTGCCAGTACTTTGAGAGATCCAAAGAACAGCATCGACCATCACAATAGGATGATCACAAAGAATGTTCTTGCTCAATTCCTCGACCTGGCTTCAGGAGAAGGTGGTTCGAAGGCTTTATCAGAAGACCAAAGCGGATTGTTCTTTGTATCACTCGAGGCGATTGCCAAGATTGTTGTCTCTGTGATGAACGATGTTATTCTAGAGCTTTGTAAATTGAACGGTTTCGATCTCGAAAGACAGCCTACATTGAATTTCAGTCATATCGGAAATACAGACTTCGAAAGACTTTCTGGTGCTATTTCTACCATGGTAGGTGCAGGAGCATTGACTGTTGATAGAGAACTAGAAGCCCATGTCCGTAACGTCATGCAACTCCCTGAGCAAGCTGAGGAGGAGGAAGAAGAAGAGCTGGAGGATGATGAAATAGAAGACATTGATGAGGGTGTAGAACCCGAGGGTGACGAAAATCTTGATGATGAAGAAGGTGATGGAGAAGAGGATGCTCAACTCGATGAGTTGGACAGCCTTCTCGATGAGCTTGAAGCATCAGAGGAGGATTTTGAAACCCACTCTGATACTAAAGCTCTTCAACCCACTATATGAAATTTAGGAAACCAGTATCGGAAGAGACCAAGAAGAAGATCAGCGAGGCTCTCACAAAGAATAAGAAGAAGGAATCACCTAAGGAAAGGAGAGCCGGTCGTTTAAAGAAACAAGCTGATCGTGAAGACAGGATCAAGCAGCGTGGTGAGGATCGTACTGCAAAGAAGCTGGGCCGAAAGGGTTCTGATCTTAAGAATGAGATAAAGGTGAGAAAGGCTCGAAAGGGTCGTCTCACTGACAAATTAAAAAAGAGTCGTGATGAATTCAAGGCTGCTGTTGCTCCGTTGAAAGCAGAGATCGAGAAACTCAAGAGCTTGCCTAAAGGAGAGCGAAAGAAGAAGGTCAAGGCTCTTCGTGCTGAAATTAAAGCGCTTAGGGAAGAGAGGAAAACAAGAGACGCTGGTAAAAAGGCTGGCAACAAGAAGCAACGAGATGTGCTGAAGAGATTGCGGTCGGCCTTTAAGTCGAGGAAGAGAGACCTCTCTGCAAAGCTCAAACAAATCCGGTCTGATGCAAAGGCTGGTCTTATTCCACTGAAGGAAGCAAAGGCTCAGATCAGTGATGACATCAAGAAAAACACTAATGTGGCTAAGTCTCTTCGAGCAAAGATGAAGGGACTCAGCAAAAACAGTCCACTTCGAAAGGCTATACAGGGTCAGATCGATGGTCTGAAGTCTGACAATGCAGATCTCAGAGCAGCGAAGAAGGATCTCACTGCTGAATCAAAGAATATCCGAGCAAAGAAGAAGGCAGATGTCGACGCTGAGAAGAAAGCATTTAACGAGATGATCGTGAAGATGGGTGGTATTGAACGACCTGACAACTGCCACAAAGAATTCAAAGAGGTCCGTCCTTTCCGTAAAGAACGACCGAGTGAAGTCCCTGTTGATTTTAAGAAGTTTCAAGAGTTCTTCGATAAAGCAGAAGAGGACTTTGGTGAGAAGACCAAGAAGCAACTCGATGAGATGATCAACAAGATGATGAAGAGAGCTGATACCATGCTTCGTGGCGGGAAGATCAGTGATATCGCCAAACTCAGCCTTGCTGGACTGGTTGCTTACAAGGCAACGCTTAAGGACGGGTACAAAAAGGCATACGACTTCGGGAAGATCAGTGCTGCCGATGAGATTGGTGTTGATGCTCCAAAGACTACCAATCAACAGGTGGCTAAGATGAATGTGACTGTCGGTGCTACTGTTGATCAACAAGCTGCGAACATAGAGCTGGCCACAAAGGCTGCACTCATCGATGGAATAAATCGTAGCTTAAGCCACAAAGACACGCTGTTTAATGCAAAAATTGCTGCCGTCTCAAAGGCTGAGAAGATGAATCGAGCCAATATGAATATCGCTGTCATTGGACAGGTTACTCAGGCGAGGCAAGACATCTTCCTAAGGCATACTGATATCATCCAGAAATTCCAATACTCAGCAATCCTTGATGGAAGAACTACCAACTGGTGTTCAAGCCTCGATGGCCGAACGGTTACAGATGACAGTCCTGAGTTCGAGACCTATCGACCCGGTCAGCATTTCGGCTGTCGGTCTATATGGGTTGCCATTGGTGTTGAGGAAGTAGTTTCTCCAAAGGCCGAGCCGATACAACCAGCAATCCCTTCTCAACAAGGTGGCCCTGGTGATTTTAAGGATCTCCCTAGATTGAAGAACTATACTCCTGTCCCAGAAAAGACGGTCAGCGCAAATGAGAAGAAGGCTGATGAGGTGTTCGAAAAGATAATGGGTTCCTTAAGTCAAATGCTCGATGAATAAACTGTTCAATACATTGTTTGCTCTAGGTGGCGCTCTCAAAGCTTCTGAGAGAAAGCTTCTCTATGAAACCATTACAAAGATTCTTTTAAGTGTGGCTGGAGCCATATCAGATAAACAATCTCCGTCCTTTAAGAAGTTCCTTGCTACATTAAGCAAGGAGCAGAAGGCAAGCGTGGTAAACTGGCCTAAGGAGCAGGAGATCAAAGGTGTAGTGAAAGCTACAAACCTGAAAGACTTCAAGGCTCCTGAGGTGAAGATCAAATCTATAAACCTTCAGGGAAAGCGGGGACCTAAGGATTGGATCGCTGTACAGTTCACTGACGGGAAGAACCTAATCAATTTCTGATGAACAAAAAAATCAAATCACTACTGGAGGAAAGCGGTGTTCAGTTCTCTACAGAGCAGAGGCAGCAGATCGCTACACTTGCTGAGAAGATCAGAATAAGTCGAGGAGCTAAGAAGGCTCAAGAGGATGAGCTTCTCAATATGATCACCTCGTTTCAGGATGCCAACAGTGACGTGGTCAAGGTTCTTAGTGATGTGAATTCTAGTCTTAAAAGAACCAAGAAGGTTGAGATCACCAACTTTCCGAAGGTCCAAAAAGTGAAGGGTGAGGTGGAGATATCTAACATCGATGAGATCAAGGTTGAAGACATTGAGATTGACGAACAGGACGTGACATTGAATAACAGGAAAGCACCAAAGGATTTCATCGCTATTCGGTTTACTGATGGGAAAAAATGGGTGGATCCAAGAAGACTTTTCCAAAGAATTATAGCTGAGACACCAAGGAGAAGTTCAGGAAGCTCAACCAATGGTGATCAGATTTATGGAGAGGTGCCGCTTGGAACCATAGATAGTGCAAATAAGGTCTTTACACTAGCTACAACGCCAATCGTTGGAACGGTGAGAGTCTATTGTAATGGTCTTCGGGGGGTAGAAGGGGTTGGGTACACCATTGCGGCTGGTACTATCACGTTTACCAATGCGCCTATCGGCGGATCTGATCCAGACGTGATAATTGTTGATTACGAAAAGACCCCGTGATAATCTGAAGATACTCACTTGCTAACCACTACATTATGCCTGCTGGACAAATTCGTGGTGATACTCAAATTAAAGCTTTGACTATCGCCAATGCACAAATCGCTACAGCTGCCGCTATTGAGCTTTCAAAGCTCGAAGAAGCAGTTATTCAAGCCGATGGAGGTCAAGCCTTTACAGGCGACCAGTCAATGGGTTCAAACAAACTCACAGGTCTCGCCGATGGTACCGCTGCATCAGATGCAGTAAACCTCGGTCAATTACAAGCTCAACAAGCCGGTCTTTCTTGGAAGCAGGCTGTTCGTGTTGCAACTACTGCAAACGGAGCTTTAGCTACTGCTTATGAAAATGGAGACACTGTTGATGGTGTTACTCTTGCAACTGGTGATCGAATCTTACTTAAAGACCAGACCACCGGCTCTGAAAATGGTATTTACACGGTAAATGCTACAGGAGCTCCTACTCGTTCTACTGATATGGACGGTGGATCAGAAGCTGATTCTGCTGCTGTATTTGTTTCTTCTGGTACTGCAAACGCTGATACTGGATGGGTTCAAACAACAGACAGTGTGACTATCGGTACAACCGCAATGGTATGGGCACAGTTTACTGGTGCTGCATCTATTATTGCTGGTGCCGGTTTGGTAAAATCTGGAAACACAATCAACGCGGTTGCAACAGATGCTTCTATCTTAGTTGCTGCTGATGACTTCGGAGTACAGCTCGATGCTACTGCTGCAACTATTGCCCTTGGTGGTGCTGGTCTTCAGGTAGCTGACGGAACTGCTGGAGAAATCCTCATTGGTCAAGGTGGTGGTTCAGATACGGCTTTCCAAGCTATTTCTGGAGACGCTACTCTCGCTGCAAATGGAGCGTTGACTCTTGCTGGAGATGTATTGAAAGAAGCTGATATCGTTACTCGAGAAACACCAGCTGGTGTAATCGATAATGCGAATGTTACTTTCACTCTCGCAAACACACCAACACTTGGTACAGAACACGTTTACCTTAATGGTCAACTCCTCGATGAAGGAGCTGGAAACGATTACACCATCTCTGGTGCTGTGATCACACTAGCGTCGGCTCCAAAGCCTTCTCCTGGTAACCCAGACATCGTAAGAGTGAGCTACTGGAAGTAAACCAGTAATCTGATTCGAACTTAAAGCTCACCTTGTGTATAATCAAGGTGAGCTTTTATTTTACCTATGCCAAAAACAAGTTTCAGAAGCGAACAAATAGGAGATGGAGAGGTAAAGCCTATCGATCTTGAAGATACAGCTGTGACGCCAGGCTCTTATACGAATGCTGATATTACTGTTGATCAGGATGGAAGGATCACCGCAGCAGCAAACGGAAGCCCTGGAGGAGGTGGCCAAAGCGCATTGAATGTTGTAGACCTTATCAATGAGTCTTTCTATACGGAAGTCACTCGTGTGAGCAATCTTATCACAGCAATAAACTCTTGGACTACCAACTCAAAGGTCACTCTTCGGTACTCAATAGCTATCACGAGAACCGGAAACTTTGTCTCCAGTACTGATGAGAGTTATTATGATGCTGCAGGCACTCTTATCCGAAGAACTCAGTCTACATATACTCGCGATGCCAGCAATATTGTTACGCAAATAGATTACGTACTCACCTAAATATGTTCAAACTTATTGAAGGACTTA
>JAJFMM010000099.1 GCA_021772165.1 Chlamydiota bacterium
TTGCGGCCAATCCGATGCGCTCGACCAACTGCTTGCCTCTCAACGGCTTCATTCCACCAGGGATCAAAAAGCAGGACATAGTCAGCGGCGGTGAGATTCAAACCAACGCCTCCGGCCTTGAGGCTCAAGAGAAAGACGGTCGGCTCATCGCTGTTTTGAAACTCTTCAACTGCCGCACCGCGCTTCTCAACCGGCGTAGATCCATCGATCCGCAGCACCTTGTAGCCACTACAAGCTGATTCTATGATATCGAGCATCGAAGTAAACTGACTGTAAACAAGCGCCTTGCTCCCCTGTCCGAGCAGATCGCTTAAGTCTTCCATGAGCAGCTCGAGTTTAGCGCTTGTCGCATCTCTACCCACAAGACGCGGATCGGAGCAGATCTGCCTGAGCCTTAAAATCGCCTCCAAGATCTCCATCCTGTGCGCACCGGCGCCATCTTCAACAACCTTCGGCTTGATCCTCTTAAGAGCACTTTTCTGAAACTCCTCATAGATTCGGGCTTGCTCATCGGCCAGTTCCACCCAAGCGATCGCCTCGATCATTTCGGGCAGATCGATCTGTACATCCGTTTTGCGCCTGCGAAGAAGAAACGGCCGGCTCTTTCTCTGCATCGCTTCGGCAGAATCTTTGTACCCGAGCAGATCCGGCATGAGAAAGGCAAATTGCGAGGCCAGCTCAGAGATGCGGTTTTCAATGGGCGTACCGCTCAGACAGAAGCGCGAGCGGGCGTTGAGTTTCAAGGCTGCCACCGCTGTACGCGTCTCTCGATTCTTGATCGCATTCGACTCATCGAGGACTGCCACCTCAAACTCGAGCTTTGAAAAGAGCTCAATATCTTGGCGCAAAATGGCATAGGAAGTCAGGATAAACGGAGCCGGCTGCAGCACTCGATCGCTCCCGGAATAGATCAATACGCTCTTTTCCGGTAAAAACCGTCTGAATTCCGAGCGCCAATGATAGAGCAGAGAGGTCGGGGCGACGATCAGAATCGGCAAATTTGTCCTCAGACGGGAAAAAAATGCCAGGAACTGGACTGTTTTTCCCAATCCCATCTCATCCGCCAGAAGACCACCGAAGCCAAAATGATGGTTAAATGCGAGCCAGTCGAGCCCTTTTTGCTGATAAGGAAGTAATTTTCCGACAAACGAGGCATCGGGCGGCGCCATTTCGAGCTTTTCCGGACAGCCCAGGCGCTCTACCGCCTCTTTCAGATCCTTCTGCCAGCGCGCCTTCACATCGGCAGACAGCCCTATACAGGCAGCAAGACGCCTCTTAGGCAGGCGAAGCTCCCCCTCTTCAACGCACCACTCCTCTTCGATCAGCTCGCCAAAGAGCTTACACGCCTCTTTCCGATCGATCCAGGCACTGCTATCCCCCAGGTCGACCCAAGTTTTCTTCTCTTTGAGAGCCTGAAGAGCTTTGATCGTAGCAGAACTCGCTCGAAGCACAATTTCGTCCCCCTCCTCACCAAGCTCGCAATCCCAATCGGAAAAGCGCACAGCGGGCTTCTGCTTCAGATCAAAAATCTTCCAGCCCACATCGAAAAGAAGAGAGAGCGTCTCAGCCGCAGCAACGCCTGGGCAATAGTAGGAAGAGCGACCCACCTTTTTTCGTAAATAGCCCGCCTCAATGAGATCCCTTTCCCACTGCTTCTCCTCGTCAACCAAGCGTTTTCGCGTACCGACGAGAGGAGAGAGATCATCAAAGGCCACTCGCCCCACACCTGGATAGTCCATCCAGAGATCGGCAAAACAGCCGCACGCATCGTGCAGATGCAATTCGGGATAGACGACAAGAGGCACCTCCTCCTTCTTCTTCCATGAAATAGGAAACTCCTCTTCTAAAAAGCGACGCTTGGAAGTGCCCTCCAAGGCGAACACGCCGGCCCGCGTTTTTTCGATCCAGCGCAGACTTCCTGAATAAGGAGAGAGAATAAATGTTTTTTCGACAAGAGAGACCAGCGTACTGAGCGTTGAAAAAGTCCAGCGCACAGCATCCATCGACACCTTGGAAGAGGTCCAAAGAAAGCCCTCTAACTTACACGCATCGCCAAATGACTCCCCTTCCCAATGGATTTTTCCTTGAGATACGCCTTCAATCTGCGTCGATTCAAAAAAGAGTCTTCCCGTTTTAGCAAGAGGTTCTAACAGATCGAGCGCAAGCGTTGGGTCGAGATCGATCTGCTGAAAAGAGAGTGTTTCTAGAGAGGTGCCCGGATACGCGCGTCTTTTCGCGGTGATGAGCTGCTGTAAAATAGCTCTGTCCGCTTCGGAGGCTAGCTCTTTTAAGGTGGAGAGATAGAGAATACGGCGTCTGAGAGCGCCGCGCTCTTCAAGCAGAAGACGAATCGCATGTTTCCCACTCGGATCAATGCGATAGAGCAGTTTGCTCACAGTCGTCCTTCCACTGAGCGTTCAATCTACGAAAAGGCTTTGAGCTTCCATCGGTGCGATACGGACGCACGCGCGGCTCGCTCGTGCACTTTTCTGAACAGCAGCCCTTGTACTCAGCGATGCATTCCGGACAGCAGAGAAAGAGATCATTGCAATCCATGTTTGCGCAATTGTGGTACACATCGAGCGGCTTTTTGCAATGCACGCAGCCGGAGATCGGCGGAGCGTCATCCTCTGAAATAGGAACAGTCAATCTGTCATCAAAGACAAAGAGCTTACCTTTCCAGTGCTTATTTCCTTCCTGAAGTCCGTAGCCGATGACACCACCATCGAGTTGAGAGATATCTTCGAATCCCTCCTCTTTAAGAAGAGCAGAGTAAAATTCGCAGCGAATGCCTCCGGTGCAGTACATCATCACACGTGTTTTTTTCGGATCACGCGTCTCTTTTAAATTACGCGCATAGTCGGGAAACTGCCGGAAGGTCTCACAAAGAGGCATCTCAGCTCCTTCGAAATGACCGACTGCCGACTCATATTGATTACGCACATCGATCAGAAGCGTATCGGAATCTTTCTCTTCTAGCATCCGCTTCCACTCTTTCGGAGAAACATGCTTGCCACGCTGAGTCAGATCAACTTCATGATCCATAGCCACAAGCTGCTTGCGATAGCGGACAGCGACCTTGGGAAAGGCCTGCTCAGATGCGCCGTGGATCTTGAACTCGACATCCTTGAATCTCTCGTCCGCATGCATCCACGCCATGTATTCGAGGGCGTGCTCTTTGCTAGCGCTCATCTGGCCATTGACCCCCATCTCGGAAAAGTAGATCCGTGAGGTGATCTCTCGCGTCGCAAAAAAAGCTTTATGCCTCTTTACCTCGGCATGTGGATTGTCGAGAGGGGCAATGTGATAGAAAGCTATAACCCAGTAGGGAAAATGTTCATAGTCCATAGATCCAGCTATCATAGCCAAAGCGAGGCATATCTTCAATTCTGAAATGACCCCGTCCCATTATTAAGATTTCCTTGTAAGATATTTACAATTCATTTACAATTAGATATAGAAAGATACTATATAAACATTCATACAAAGGTAAAAATCATGACCGCTCCTCATAATATTCCGGAATACAAAGGGTTATCTCAAACAGTGAGTCTAATAGTCCATTCGGTCACTCTGCTCAATGAGATTGAGCAAGACAACCAAGTCATCACGGACCCCTCTGCGTCCGTTCAAGCTAGAATCAAAGCGTACAGTAACCTCGCTAGCGTCAAATCAGGCGGTGATTACGAAGCGTTGAATCAAGAAGGACCTGCAGTTTCAGCCTTCTACAAAAACTTCAATACGAAGCTAGATGTCTACTTAAAATCTGTTGCCCTAACCGTTCAGAATCCTACCAATGACCATGGTAGCGGAGACCGCAATGTCCCCCTGCAGTATGACGGTCATAACGCCACGCTCTACGATTTCATTGAAGCTCTAAAAAACAAAGACGCCAACCAGGATTTCTCCATCAAAAGTCACTTTGACGAAGACAGTGACAGTGAAAACAAAGGTCACTGTGATTGGATGTCCAGCTGGCCCCATATCACGGATGACGGATCTGGATG
>JAJFMM010000100.1 GCA_021772165.1 Chlamydiota bacterium
CTGAACTAAACTATTTTTCAGATCTAACGCAGCAATTCTTTGCTCTATTCCTTCAAACCTCAATACACCCGCTTCTGCCTCATCACTAAATAACTTCAAGGCAGCTGCCGCATCCGGCGATGGAGCTCTTTGAGCAGGGACTATGGACGGCTTAACCGGAAGCGCCGCTGGTGATAAATCATTATCCAAGTACTCAATATCCGGAGACACATTAACTCCTTCCCCATCCAAGTACTCAACGGATCCATCATCTCCTTCCGATAGGTTGACTGACGACTGACTCGCCTTGGCACTCAAAGATTCAGAGCGGAGCAAATTCAGCAGAAAGTCTTTTGTACCTTCATCGCCCTCAACTAGAGTAGCCAATTTAGCCACTTGGGTCTCTGTCAAGCGCTGACTGTTTGTTTTCACATATGCGACTGCGTCACTCAATAGAATGCGCGGCGTAGAGATCGTATCTGTGAGACCTAACTTTGCTAGATAGGACTTTGTCACTGCCTCAGCGTTCTCTATTCCAGCACTACTCTTACTCAACTCTAAATCCGAAACATGGTATACTATTTCGTCTGACTCAGTAGGATCATTTCTAGTTGCCTGCTTTACTATCCTTTCAGGCGCACCAAAAAGATTGTGTACATCCTCTCTCTTTGCAAAAATTGTCTGCACTCTATTTCCATTAAGCACATCCAACGCAACTAAATTTGTTTTAGCTCTCATTTCATTAAACACTCTAAAAGAAGAGCCCGATGCCTGACTTCCTACCGAAGTAACCTGGAATTTCAATTTATTTTCATACCTAAAACGGTTGGTTGTTATCCCTATAGAATTCAGCGCCTTTGTAACGATCTCTCCGATTTTCTTAAGAGGAGTTTCAAAGTTATCAAAAAATGATTTCTCAAACTTGATTTCCCCTGCTATTGGGGTCATAGCTCTTGATATAGTTAAATCTGACATACTTCACCTTTTATTGATTATTTATGATGTTTTATTCTAAGTATTATATCAAATAATAACATTAATTCAAAGTAAATCGAATATTTCAACTCCTTCATTAACATTATTAAACATACCGCAAAGATACAGTTAAGAAAGTAAATGAGTTGGCAATGAGTTCTTAATAAACAGCAGGATCGTAAGTTTACAGTCGCAATTAATTATAAGTTCTATTACAATACTATCTATTAATTAACTAAAAACACAAATAAAAAGGTGAAGCCAATGACAACTATTACTGAAAGCAATTGGGGAGTACCCCCTACAGGTCTAGGAACATTATCTGGTCCAAAAGTGGGACACGTTATTGACGTCAGCAAAACAGCATACGGTGAATTTACAACTCGCGAAGGCGAACTATTAAAAAATAGTTCAAAAATCTTAGATAAAGTAAAATCTGATCTCAAAGAAGTTTCTTCTGAAGCAACGAAAACAATCCTACAGACTACCCTTTCAATGTCAGAAAAAAGTTATAAAAAAGAGCTAGGAGCTATTAGACAGACTTTCGAAAAAATTCTAAAAGAGTCAGTCAGTGAAGCATCTGATTATTTAGATTCCTCAGCCCCCCTTTACGAACTTACACTCAAAAAAGTTGAGACTGACGCTAAAAATATTTCTTCAAGTATAAAAAACGCGCGTTCCTCTGAGAAAAAATATTTTGAATCGGAGAGCGATGAGTTAAAGAAAGCATTCAAGGAACGTCATGAACTACCATTGAACCTATTAGACGCTGAAAAAAAAGAGTTAAAGAAACTTTTTCCAGACTCAAAAGAAATAGACATCTCAGATAGGATTTCAGATCTAAAAAAAGAATATATATCTTTGACAGAACCTCTTGAGAAAAACTTCAAGGCGCTTCTAAAAGAATCGAACCAACAAGCTGCTAAGTACTCCAAGGGCTTAGACAGCTCCTACAAAACCGCAACCGAGGAACTTAAAAGTGGGCTATTCAACCTTGAGAGCGAACTAAAAGGATACAACGCTTCAGATGAGTTCGTTGTAACTCATGACTCTTCAGCCACTGTGAATAAAAACCCTGCGAATTCGTCAGGCGTCAGAAAACAAGTGAGTGGTTCTCCTTTTTTACCCCTCAAAGCACTTCAGAAGAAAGAAGAAGCTGCACAACTAGCAGCTCTCAGAAAGGAACTAGCTCTCAGCGAGAAGAGAGTTGAATCCCCTGTTGATACGGGCAACAATTCTCTACTCGCGGAACTTCCCCTTCTCCCATTCGAGATGGGAAATCTGGAGGGCAAAGAAGAATTTTGCTCCTTCTTTGGTGATATATTTTCTTCGATTATAAACTGGTTTAAGGATTTAATTTCCTAAATCGAAACTACGAATAATCCAGAGCTTTAACTAGACGGCCCGTTCTGGGTCGTCTGCATGTTGTAGCTATCATTTTCAAAGCCTGATGGATTCGGTGAGCTTCTCTCAACACGCCTCGCTGTAATCTTGTCATTTTCGATGGTATAGATGTAGCGCGTCTCCTGGAGGGTACGGGCACCGGCGCTTAGCCGCTCAACATACTCATATTCCTGGACGCCACCGCCTTTATTGACGACCCTGGCCGGTTTTCCAACCTGCTCGACGAGCTCTTCTCTCGAAGTGCCCATAGGGACTGAATAGAAGGATTCCGCGGTCATCATGTGGCCACCTGAAGCACAGGCTGCTATGAGAAACGCAAGACCCACAAAAGCGGCTCTTCTAAGGTAATTCAAGGGGCTTCTCCTTCACTCTGATCTTCTTCTCCCTCTGCTGTAGGAGTCTCTTTCAGCCAGATTTTCGCCTCGATCTGCGTGCGGAACTGGTCGCTCGTCA
This sequence comes from Chlamydiota bacterium, assembly GCA_021772165.1. Lineage (GTDB taxonomy): Bacteria > Chlamydiota > Chlamydiia > Chlamydiales > SM23-39 > JAKBAE01. The sequence goes on from JAJFMM010000100.1 coordinate 2,812, forward strand.
CGTATTCGCCTTTCATATGGTAGCTTCCATCCGACTGGAGATGATAGGTCTCGAATCCTTCGAAATTCATCTCGTTGTCCCGGAATTCCCACCCGATGAGGTTATCGTCATAGACGCCGGATCCGACGATTCTGCCGACATTCTGGTTTTCCATGTCGATTGAGAACGTCTTATTTTGAAAATCATAAAAAAAGAGTTCATTGCGCATATTTTCAGAGAGTCCTTGGATCTGTATGTCCTGCATACATTGGACTTTTCCCGCAAAATCGCGTGTCTGGACATTCCAGTTCGTATTGAACAGTAGCTCTTCTTCCACCATACTAAGTGAAATCTTTCCTTCCCCCGCCCAACTGCCGGGTGAAAAAATAAAGGAGTGTTTAAAGGCATCCATCAGAACATGAACCTTCTGCTATATATGCTTTGTAATAATCCCAGAGCGGCCATCGTCGTAAGTAGGGAGTTTCCTCCATACGTCACGAAGATCAAGGGCACACCTGAGATAGGCAGTAGAGCGCACATCATCCCGATATTGAGAAGGACATGCATGGCGAGGTATACGGATAGGCCCACCCCCAAGAGTCGCCCAAAGCGATCCCGCGCAACTACTGCTACCTGTATACTAAAATAGATCAAACTGAAAAAAAGGGACAGCAAGATCAGAAGTCCCACAAAACCAAACTCTTCGCCGTAGGCTGCAAAGACAGAATCGGTATGAGCGGCTGGAAGCCACTTTCTGCCGGCAAACTCCCCTTTCTTCCATCCAGCCCCTTTTACGCCCCCCACGGCAATGGCAATCACGGCGGCCTTCTGATGGTAGGTGTCGGGATTGAGGCGCTCATACTGGTACTCTTTCATAAAGCGTGTAAAGAAGGGTCTGAGGTCATCATGAGAAAAGACTCCGATGAAGAGGCAGAGGATCATCGTGAGCACGGAGGCGCCTGTGATGCTCAACACTCGAATAAATCCTTTATGCAGCCCTGCGAAATAGCCCATGGCCAGGGCGATCGGAAAGAGGATCAGGGCTGTGCCCAGGTCTGGCTGCTTGAGGATCAGAAGAAATGGCACTCCAACCAGGAGCCCAGCTTGCAGGGAGACGGCTAGATTCGGATTCCTCTGCTTTTCTAGAAAGGAGGCCAGGGCGATGGCGACAGCGAGCTTGGCATGCTCTGAGGGCTGGATATTGATGCCTATGCCGGGGATGCGGTACCAGCGATGTACATTCTGGATTGGCGCTGTGAAATAGAGGCCAAGCAGGAGCACAATCATGATGGCATAAAAGACCCAGCCGAAATTCCTCAATTTCCTGTAATCAAAGGAGGCAACAGCGGCAAAGGTGGCCCAGCCAAGCAAAAACCAGCGAAGCTGGCTTTTGACATAGGGGGTCCAAAAACCATCTTCCGGCTCTCCGGTCATCGAGGAGATGACGAGTAAGCTGATGAACATCAACGCTACAATCGATGGCAAGATCCGCCAATCGATACGAGATAGAAAGCGTGGATCCCAAGTCTGTTGCATATCGGCGCATTGTAAGCTAAAATTGAGTTTAGGAATACTGCGCCCGCTTAGGTTTTGTGAACTTGGACCCGGCGAGACAAAGAAAAATCGATACGAATGAGCGAGATCATTGCACACCGTGCAAGGCGAGTGAAGAGGATCGATTTAGCGCAGTCGCAGCCAGTCCAAATTCACAAAACCTAAGCGGACGTAGTATAGATTATGGAAGTTTTTGAAATTCGTCTCGAGTCGATCGACTCAACCAATACGTACGCAAAGCAGCACTTTGCCGAGTTCCCTAAAGATAAGCTCACTTGCATCCTTGCGGAGGAGCAGACGGGTGGACGCGGCAGGTTTGATCGCCCCTGGCACTCTCCTCGAGGGCAAAATCTCTATGTCACCTTTGCCTTCAAGCTCTCTTCCACAAGACATCTAGGCTGTCTTGCCCAAATCATGTCACTGAGTTTTGCTCAGGTTCTTCTGAAAGAGGGTCTCAAACCAAATGTCAAATGGCCTAACGACATTCTCCTGCATGACAAAAAAGTCTCGGGCGTCTTGTGTGAGACGGAAATAGAGCAGCAAGATGTCTCTCTATTTCTAGGCATCGGGATCAATGTCAATATGGACGCGGAGCAATTTGGTGCGATTGATCAGCCCGCGACGTCTCTTTTAGCTGAAACGGGGCATGATTGGGATCGCGATGCTCTTTTGAAACAGCTCACGGAGCAGTTTTTATCTGATCTGGAACTCTTTAAAAAAAGCGGGTTTGAGCCTTTCTACGAACTATTCGATAAGCTCATGGCGCTCAAAGGCAAGAAGGTGCGCTGCTTCGATGGGCAAAAGGAGTGGTCGGGGGTCTGCGATTCGATCACTCAAGATGGTCAGCTCAATCTTCGTCTGCCCGATGGCACGATGCACACGATCGCCGCCGGCGAGGTCAAGTCAGGTTCTCTATAGCTCCGGAACCACTGTAAGCGCGGGATGGACGCGAGCGCGAAGGATTTTCTGGATCGCCGAGAGTGTCGACCCCGTTGCGGAGGGACATGTCGTGCAAGAGCCCTCGTAAGAGATTCTCACTTCGCCATTATCTCTGATACCCAGCACTTTTACGCCGCCTGCATCGAGCTCGACGTAGGGACGGATCTGTTTATCAACCACTTCGTCGAGGATAACGAGTTTCTTCTCTTCAGGAAATTCTTCCCATCCGGGGATCCCTCCGGGAATGGATCCTAAATCTTCTTCGATCGGTGTCGCTTCATAGACGGCTGCGAACGGAATGTCTGAGCACTGTCCGACAGCCTGATCGATCGCCTCAACGACGCGATTGAAGTAGGTGGACCACTCTTGGGGAACCTGATCATGAAGATGCTTTTCAATGACATCAGCTGAAAAACGAGAGGCTTGGTCATAGTTTTTGCGAAGAGCCAATTCGCAGGCTGCATCACAGGCGACGATAAGTCCTGTGGGGCCAAGTGCCTGGAATTTCGCATCGGCGATGATTCCGTCCGATTCGTCGATGAGCCAATAGAGGCAGATCTGGATCGCTTCATGAGAAGAGCCGATGCGGCCGAGAGCTAGGCGCATGCCTCGCTCCTGAGCCCCTTCTGCTGTAAAGGTACCGCTGTAGCGCGGCTTTTCGATTCTATCGCGTAGTTTTTTACTCAATCGCTCCCAAACCGGTAGACGTAGCAGATCCATTAGACGCCTCCTGAGATCGTTTGTAAAAAGCGCACGGCGCCGGCGATGGTCTCGATAGCGTAATCGATCTCTTTCTCCGTCGTCAGTCGGCTGAGAGCAAAGCTAATAGCTCCAGCGGCGACTTTCTCCTCACATCCGCAAGCTAAAAGAAGTCGGAAGAGCTGTTGATGATAGATGCCTCCGATCGCTGCAAATACTTTTTTGCGATGCAGCAGGTAGAGCAGTGCCTCTTGATGGACGCCCGGGAAAGAGAGTAGTGAGACATTCGGTAGTCTCAGAGAATCGGGAAAGAGAATCTCTGCTCCGGGTATGGATTGCAGAATTCTCTCTTCAAAGTGGTTTCGCAGACGAGCCGTTTCGAGTCCCATGATGTCGAGGGTGAGCATCGACTGCTGCGCCGCTGCGCTCAGCGCTGTGAGCGAGGGCACGTCGAGAGTGCCGCCGGCCAGAGAAGATACAAGAGGTACGCCCGGTTTTGCAAAGAGCGCGCCGGAGCTCTTGAGTCCGTGCATTCTGTCTCCTGCAAACGTAATGTAATCTCCGACGAAATCGAGTGAGACTTTTCCAACCGCGTAGGTCACATCGATATGGAGATATACATCGAGCTCCCTGCAGATAGCTGCGATCTCTTCGATCGGCTGCAGAACGCCGGTGAGTCCTGGCGCCCAACTGATGCTAACGAGAGCTGTGCGCGGATCGATGGCTGCGCGAAGCTTTTCGAGGTCGATGGTGCCATCCGGCTTGCTCGGCACAATCTCCGCAAAGCAGCCCTGCTCTTCGAGGCGCTTTAGGCCTTGTAAAAGCGGCGCATCCTCAAGGCAGCTGGCCACAAAGCGGCATTTGCCCTCTTTGCGAGAGAGTTCCAGGTAAACTGAGTTGAGGACGTGATGGATCGCATCGGCGCCGCTCGAGGTGAAGAAGAAGCGATCGTCGTCTGTAGCGCCAATCAGATCATAGAGAGCCTCTATGCGGCCGTCGAGAGCGTGGAGCTGATCGATGCCTTTCTGATGGGGCGCGAAAGAGGCTCCCCACTCCTCTTCGAGGTAGGGACGCATCCTTTCGAGCGCGCTCGAACAGGGCTTAGTCGCTGAGTGGTTATCAAGATAGGCGCTCATGACGTCCATTTTCGAATTCGTAGATGACCGACTCACCCGTCGGCAGTTCTAGTTTAAGTACTTCTTCGCTGGAGAGTGAATCGAGATACATGATGATGGAGCGGAGCGAATTTCCGTGAGCGCAGACAAAGACGTTCTGCCCTTTTTCCAGCGCGGCAACAATCTCTTTTTTAAAGTAGGGTAGCGTGCGCTCGGCCGTCATCGACAAGCTCTCGCCCTCTGGTGGCGGGGTGTCAAAACTGCGTCGCCAGATCTGCACCTGCTCAGGGCTAAACTCTTTGGCCATTTCCTGCTTATCTTTTCCCTGCAGCTCACCGTACATGCGCTCATTGAGCTCCCAGGCCATGACGACGGGCAGGACGGTCGTTTTCGTATGTTCGCTGTGGATCTGGCTCCAGGAATCGAGTTTCTCCTGGCCGCGATGCTGGAAAACAGGAATTTTTCCGCTCTCATGCTTAAGCATTGCAAGGGCGAGTGTCATATGAGCACGCACCAGAGTAGAGGTGTAGATGAGGTCAATTGGTATGGAGCTGATCTTTTTGCCCCCGTCAATCGCCTCTTGAACCCCCTTTTCGCTTAAGGGAATGTCGACCCAACCCGTAAATAAATTTTTTGCGTTCCAGGCCGATTGGCCGTGGCGCATCAAGATTAGCTTTGCCATAGGACAATAATCTTATCTAAATCTCTGAAAAAATGCACGTTTCAAGTAGAATAGTTGGCCTATGGAAGAAAAACGATTAAGTAAGGCCTTAGCTGCGGCCGGAGTTGCCTCTCGTCGCGCCTGTGAAGAGCTGATTTTTAAAGGCAGGGTGAAGGTCAATGGAGCCGTCGTCCTAACGCCACAGACCCATGTCAACTGGGCTAAAGACCGCATCACCGTCGACGAAGAAAAGGTTCACGGAGAAGAGAGTAAATTGTATTTTTTACTGAACAAGCCTCCTGGCTTCATCTGTTCAAGTGTACGACCCGGCGCAAGCAAGCGCATCGTCCTCGACCTCCTTCCGGATCAATCGGAGCGCCTCTTTACGGTAGGCCGCCTCGATAAGGACTCTTGTGGACTGCTTCTGGTCACTAATGACGGCATTTTTTCCAACAGCGTGATCCACCCCTCTGCCAACGTCATCAAAGAATATCTTGTCAAAACAGTGCAAGAGATCACTGACGTCGATCTGAAGACACTTTCTGCCGGCGCCCGCGTCGACAAGCGCTGGGTACGCCCGAAGCTCGTGAAGAAAGTGCGCAGCGGAACGTTTAAAATCTGCATTAAAGAAGGCAAGAAGCATGAAGTGCGCATCTTAGCTGAGCGTGCAAATCTAGACATCGTGGAGTTGAAGAGAATTCGCATTGGCGGACTGGTTTTAGGCACTCTGAAAGAGGGCGATTACCGAGTTCTTTCTGAGCGTGATAGAGAACTCATCTTCGAGAAAAACTAGAAGTTTATCCACGCCTAAGCTAGTCTTTGATTGAAACTTTTGCACCTATGCTGACCATTGCCAAACTTTTCGGCAAGTCCCCCTTTGCCCCGATCCAGACTCATATGGATCGTGTTGCAACGTGTATCGGACAATTGCCTGCTCTCTTCAAAGCGATCTCTGAACAAGATACCGCGGCGCTAGAGAGACTCTCCGAGCAGATTTCGAAGCTCGAGCATGAAGCTGATCTCACAAAAAATGACATCCGCAATCACCTTCCTAAAAGTCTCTTTCTACCCGTTGATCGCGGCGCTCTCCTCGAGATCCTCGCGCTTCAAGATTCACTAGCAGATCAGGCGCAGAAAATTGCACTCTCATCTTGCCTCTATCCGCTCCTTATCATTGAAGAGATGCAGGCTGATTTTACGCTTTTCTGCCAAAAGAACCTGGAAGCTTTCTGGTTATCGAGAGAGGTGATCAAAGAGCTCGACGAACTACTCGAGTGCTCTTTTGGAGGAATTGAAGCGGAAAAAGTCAAAGGCATGGTAGAGCAGATCGCTTTTCTGGAATATGAAGCCGACCAGCTTGAGTACAAATTGACGCGCACCATTTACCAAGAGGGAAGTAAGTTGCCGCAATCGGCCTTCCACCTCTGGTTATCCCTCATTCACGACATCGCAGATCTTGCCCACATAGCTGAAAAGCTTGGCAATAGAGTGCGAATGCTGCTCGAGCTACAGTAATGATGGAATCCCACACTCTACTTGCCGTTCTGACATTGATCTCCGGCTTTTATATGGCCTGGAATATCGGCGCGAATGATGTCGCCAACGCGATGGGTACCTCTGTTGGCTCAAAAGCCCTCACATTGAAAAAGGCTGTTTTCCTCGCCGCTATCCTCGAATTTTCCGGAGCATTTTTCGTCGGCTCCAGCGTTTCAGAGACCATTCAGCACGGAATTGTCCAACCGGAGCTCTTTGCCAATACACCCTTTGATTTCGCGCTCGGCATGCTAGGCGCACTGCTTGCGACAGGCGCTCTTCTGCAGCTCGCCACCTATTTTGGTCTGCCGATTTCGACGACACACGCCGTTGTGGGCGCCGTTCTGGGCTTTGGCCTTGTGGCAGGTGGTGTTGCCGCGATCCAGTGGCACGTCGTCTGGGAAATCGCTGCGAGTTGGGTCATCTCTCCCCTACTCAGCGGCATCCTCTCCTATGCGATCTTCAGCATCATCCAGAGAAAAATCCTC